>NZ_JAHKSI010000005.1 GCF_019720915.1 Alkalihalobacillus sp. TS-13 | reverse complement strand
GATTTTGGTTATAATTCATTGTGCAGCCTCCTGGAATGTTGTTTTTTTGCTGGCCAGCTTAAAACATCATACCAAGGGGCTTATTTCTTTCTCAACTCCGATATTACTTCATAACAGGAATGCTGCCCTCTAGAAGGAAAAAGAGGTATTTTTACTGAAGAAACCAATTCTTGAATAAACAATTAGCATATAATAGCTGGTACATTTGAACAAAACAAGAACTATCTTATATATCCTCCATTATTCAAATCAAATGTTGCCCCTGTGTAATGCTTAGATTTATCTGATAATAAGAAGATAACTGTATCAGCAACATCTTTAGGCATTACAGGTGTATCGATGAGTTGGTGATTTAAATATTCCTCTTTTCTCCAATCAGGTATTGTACCCATCATCGCAGTATTAACCATGGTAGGCGCAACTGCATTAACACGGATGTAAGGCGAGAAATTCATTGCATTACTCTTAGTTAAACCAAGTATGGCAGCTTTTGATATCCCATAAATTGCATCTGAACTGCCTTCTATCCCTGATACTGAAGACATATTCACGACCACTCCCTTACGTTGGTTTTGAAGTAATTTCCTCCCGAACATTTGTGAGAAATAAACACATCCCTTAACGTTTATATCAAGGACTTTATCAATTTCGTCTACCTTATAATCAAGTATATTCTTTGCTAAATAAATCCCTGCATTATTTACTAAACTATCAACATCAGAATGTTCCGTTCTAACATATTCAAAAAACTTGGCAACCTCTTCATACTCACTTACATCTACCTGATATGTATGCAGAACATACTGGTCATCTGTTGACCGTTTTAACTCATGTAGGGAGGATTCATTAATATCACATGCAATTACTGAAGCTCCTTCAAGTAAACATTGTTTAACAATTTCTTTTCCAATTCCAGAAGCCGCACCCGTTATTATTACTTTTCTATTTTTAACCACTAATAAAATCCTCTCACTTTTTTACTTCCTCATTTAATTAGATTTATACAAAAGGAGCATTAATCCTTCTTGGATTAATGTCCCCATTTAACGGAACAATGGACGTAATCCGATCTTCTTGAATTGCGCCTGATTGTTGAAGATCTAAAAAACAATATCATATTCCATCCTTTTCGCCGTTTCTTTAGCTACTTCAGTGCCTAATAATCTTTTTACGATATGAAATGACATATTTATACCTGCTGAAATCCCTCCGGATGTTACTATATTTCCTTCATCTACGAATTTAACCCCATGTTGTACAACGACTTCTGGAAATTCTTTTTTTAGTCTTTCAAGGCTTGACCAATGTGTTGTTGCTTTTTTACCTTTTAGTAAACCTGCTTTTGCTAATAATAAGGACCCCGTACAAACTGAGGTCATTAGTTGCACATTTTCTTTTTCGTTTTCAATCCACTTTATAACATGATCATTATGTATTTCTCTTTCCCTTGCACCTAAACCGCCAGGGATAATTAAGATATCGAATGGAGGCATATTTTCAAAATTAAAGTCTGGTTGTACTTTCAAACCATTTCGAGCACAAATTAAGTTACCTTGTTCTGATATTGTGTTAACAACAAACGGCTTATCACCATTTTCTAAAGTAGTTACTGAAAATACTTCGAATGGACCTGCAAAGTCTAATACTTCTACATCATGAAACAGAAAAATTCCTACTCTCCACTGCTTGGTATTCATTTGGAGCTCCCCTTTATGTTTTCCGTACATTTTACAATGATATTTAGTTTTGCACAATCCCACCGTAATCTGAAGTATATAGAAGGCGACTGCTTATATAGCAATCGCCCCCTTTTCTGGAACAACCGTTTGTCGAGTTTGATTGATGTCAATCTTATCGTATTATTAGGGATATCAAAATACTCGCAATCGCAATAAAAAGTAACCCCCATAATACTACCTTTTTGCCTACTTCACTTTTAAAAAACAAATAAATAAAACCCAAATAGATTGCTGTGTGAGTTAAATAAAATGCTATACCAGAAACTAATTTCTCTGTTGAATAATCGCCAAAAGTAAAATGTAGGATTGTTATTGGAAAAGATATAAATGCGATTAGGTAGTGAACTTGTTTTGTTTCCAATTTACCCCTCCCTAATATTTACCTCTTTTACAATTTACGAATAAAAGAAAATTAAGTTTCCAATGCACAGAACACAACAAGGTGTTCCTCGATTAATCTTTTGTTGACTTAAAACAAATCAGTTCTAATAATTTCACAAAAAAGGGGCATTTCCAATTTCGGAAATGCCCCTTTGTCTTGAAGACTTGATTTCAAGAAAGTTTAACCTTAATAATCTCGAGACCTATTTTGCTAATGGATGCAAATCGTTTTATTTCATGTGTTTGACAAATAAAACTCTATCTTGCCCTTGTCCATCATAATCTGAAAATACGGAAATTCCATCAATTTCTTTGTCTCCATCTTTGATTTCGAATCCCATCTTGGTGTGATATGCAACTGATACTTTGTTTACTGGTGAAGTAACTGCTCTTACTATACTCCGATCTTCTTTTAGTGCAGTCTTATAAAATTCTTCATAAAGTTGTTTACCGATATTATGCTTTCGATAATCAGGATGAACCCCTACAAAGTGTATATAAGCTTCATTTTCATTAGATTGAGACATGAAACCGATTAAAAAACCAATAATTTTTCCGTTTTCTTCTGCAATAAAACTGCTGTTATTAAAGTGATCAAAAAATAGCTTAGGCAGCATATCTGACATTTCCCTGCCACCCCACCATTCGTTTATTAAAGGTGAAAGAACATAATAATCTGAGCTTTTAACGCAGCGAATATCCATTTCTGAATCCTCCTGATTTATTTAACTCTCTTCTGTTATTTTAACCTTATGAAAGGTACGACCTCCTAATGCAGTTATCGCCCCCTTTTCTGGAGGAACGAACACATTCTAATACTTCTGAATTGCACCATTTAATTGAACATCGAAAATCTAAATGAAAATACCAAAACCACTTGATCCAACCAAATAGGGAGTGTTTATATCTGATATAACGAATCATCCTCTATTTTTCTTCAAGCTTTCTAACTTTCTGATCATCAAATCTATCTCACCATTGGTAAGCGAAGGATAGTTATCAATACTTTCTCTCACATCTCTTAATTCTTCTGGTAGTTCCTTAGCGTTTGAAAAGAAAGACGCTACCATTCCAGTAATTACCCCGATCAACCCAATTCCTACAAACATTAGAAAAGAAGCAATTAGCCTTCCCACCGTTGTTACAGGATACAAGTCTCCATATCCAACAGTCGTTAGAGTAACAATTGACCACCAAAGAGCATCCTCAAAGGATTCAAAGTTCGGTTCTACCCACATTGGTATCACACTTAAAAACAGTAAAGCAACCACAAGCATAAATACCCTTCACTTCACCATCAACAGCGAACTTACCAATGTGCCCCCAATCCATTTAAGCTTGTTTACCAGGGAGAGTCTCGTATCTTATGGTTGCTTGATTTTAGATCGTACTCGATAGGGATTTCCCTGCACTTCTTCCTCGCTAATAAAGCCAACCAATTTTTGTTTATCACCATCGATAACACCTGCTCCGTTCAATTTCATCTTGCCATCTTGAAGCTCTATATTTTGTAAAAGAAAGCTTGATTTTGAAGCAATATTAGCAGCTACATCTCCTACTTTCATTAGGGGGATCAAACCCGTGGTGCGCCTGCTATTGTCTGTGATGCCTTTAATATGTTCACTTGGAATTTCTGCATCAACTTTAGCGTCCAATATACTTTGGGCAAAAGTGGTTCGCCTTATCTTAGACGCGCTATATGGCAAGCAGCATTTGTGGCAAGCTTTAATGATCCTGTACTATCACTTTATTATCAGAAATTACGAAAACGTGGGAAAGCTCATGGAACTGCAGTAGGAGCTGTCGCTCGTAAATTAACCCACATCATATTCACGATATTGAGAGATCATCAGCCTTATGTACCTCGCCCTCAAACAAGCAACGACTAATGTTTGTTTATATTTTAATAACCATCAGGCTGAGGTTTATTTGATGTGTCTAAATTTATTAAGTTGAATGTATAAGTTAAAGAATTAACCTGACTTAGTTCCTTGACATTTTATAGCTGGTCTTATCTTGAATACTTGAAATCAAGATAACATTAACCATAAAATCTCAAAATTTGCACTTCTATAGTGATGATCAATCACCACCTGGTTTCCCCAACCAATGATACTCTCAGCCACTTGTCTTTGACGAAGACAAGTGCAAGAATTTATATGTTCAACCCTGTCCATTGCCAATAAGTAAAGTAAAATAGAAGCATAATGAGTATATATAGTGGCATTAGAATGGCGCTAATTTTAAGTAGCTTTCTGGCATCAAATGAAAGCTCGTCTTCTTCATAAAAAATAAGCAATGCTTTCGAACTAACAGGTAATGTAACACAATAATTCATACCAATTAAACTTAAGAATACAACAGTTAAAGAATTAATCCCTATTGATTCACTGAATAGAATCAAGCTTGGAATAAGAATAATGGCACGTGTTGTATGAGAGTGAATGTATAAATGACTCGTAACTGTAACCAGCAAGATCAGACATACAATGATCCATTCTGGGGCATCTACGAACAAGTGAAGTCCATATAACATTTCTCTTTCAATCCAACCCGCCACCCCAGTAACAACTAAAATTTTTCCGAGAGTAGTAGCTGTAGAGACAAATAGAACCAATTGCCAAGATACTGCGTTCACTCCTTGTTTCCAATTGAGAACTCCATATTTTGGAATCATGAAAAGCAATGCACCTGTCATAGCGATGAACCCTATATCGTAACCGTGAATCCCTTGGGTTATCCATGCAAGCATCACCAGGAAAATTAAAATTAACGTCTTTTTTTCTCTTATAACCATCGGTTGTATCCCTAAACTCGTATCCTCACTTGATAATTTTTTAACCTTTTTCTCTGTATTTTTTGGCAATAGCACCCATTTTGTTATAAATAGTGTAATAAGTGTTACTACAAGGGTGAAAGGTACGCCCCATACCAACCACTGAACATAAGAAATAGATTGATTGGTAGTACTTTCAAGTAAACCTACTCCAATTAAATGTGACCCTGCACCTATTAATGTGGCTGATGTACTCATTAATATAATTACAGGTACAATCACCGCCAAAACACTTCGTTCCTCACTAGAATGAAACCTTTCACTGATTTGCTTAATGATCGGCATCGATAGGGCTGCCCGACCCGAGGTAGATGGAATAAAGAATGCAGATATGAATAAAGTTTTCGTTATTAAAAGAATCAGGTTGCTTTTTTGATCAGATGTATTCAATAGATAACGAGTGAAGCGTTCTGCCAGTCCTGACTGTTTAACTGCTTCCCCGATAACAAAAGCACCGATCATTAGCCACACAACCTCCTGAGCTAAGGATTGATATAACAGTTCAGCATCCGATCCGTTCATTAAGACAATACCTACAATGACTGCTACTGCCACAAACCCAGCGGGTATTTTCGTAGTAATCCAAAACGTCATTGCTGATAAAAATGCTACCAAAGAAACTTTCGCCTGATAGTCTAGATCGTCAATAATCATAACGAACAGGGAAAATAGAATATGCACACTTATCATTAGGGATGATTTTTTGGATATTATATTCATCAATTTATGGATCGATTTATTGTTTCTGTTATAGTTGACCAACTCGTCTCTCATTGGAAGCCTCTTTTCTTTTTGCAACTTGTAAGCCGATTGCAATTTTTCTTAGTACAGCTTCGGTGCTTTCTTCAATCCAATGGGGGGCGTTCTCTAGAGCCTCTTTTAACGATGTGGGCTTTTGGGTGATACTTGCATAAGCATCAATACCTGCCCCATAATTCAAGTTTGCTCCTTCACCAATAGCTCCTGCAATAATGATGACAGGCACGTCATATTTTCGAGCAATTCTGCCGACCTCTGCAGGAATTTTCCCATTTGGGGTTTGGTAATCCAAGCTCCCTTCCGCAGTAATAACCACATCTGAGGATGCGATGGCCTGTTCAATGTTAATAAAATTCTTAATAAGATCAAATCTAGAATGTAAGGTTGCACCTGCAAAGGCGAGTAAACCCGCACCTAGCCCGCCGGAGGCACCACCTCCAGGTAGGGATCGAATGTCTATCCCCATTGCCTCTTGAATTAACAAAGCATAATGTTCTAACGCAGATGATAATTGCTCGACTTGTTCTGAGGTAGCCCCTTTTTGAGGACCAAAGACCCTAGCAACCCCTTTTTCTCCGCATAAAATATTCTTCCAATTACATGCTACATCAACCGGAATATGGCTTAAACGCTTATCAAGATTTCTTGTATCAATAAAATCAATTTTTAACAAATCCCTTCCTCCTTTAACGGTCACCATTTGTTGGTCCTTATCGAGAAACTGAACCCCTAATGCCTGTGCCATTCCTGCCCCTCCGTCAGAGATACCTGAATCACCACAACCAATAATAATTTTTTGAACATCTAGGTCGAGTGCATAGGAAATAAGCTCTCCTACACCGTAGGAAGTGGTCTTTAGCGGATTCCTTTGATCAAGGGGAACTAATTTAAATCCAGCAACAGCTGCCATTTCAATCACAGCTGTCTGTTCACCCTTATCATCAAAAATCCCAAAGTAACTTAAAATTTCATTTCCTACAGGTCCTGTCACTTTTTTGTGAATCAACTCTCCACCTTTTATGTCAATAATGGCATTTGCAAATCCTTCCCCGCCATCAATCATAGGTAAAACCTTTACATCAATGGACTTATCAAAGCGTCGAGCACCCTTCCCCATTGCTGTTGCTACTTCCCCCGCATCTAAGCACTCTTTAAATCCCGACGGTATCATAACGACTTTCATCTTAATCTCTCCTTTGAATGTTTTTCTTAATTTGAAAATACTAATTGAAAGTTAGAAGATGGTAAGATGTAAATGAGAAATTAATGAGAGCAGTAGTTTTTCGAAAGATCGCTTCTACTCTTTAAAGGCTTCAAACCCCATTTAAGGCTGGGAAAATGTGTTTATCTAGCTTTTAAATTCACAGAGCACACCCTGAATAAACAGTAATGGCAACCATAAAAAAAAAGACGATTATCCTCTATTGGATAACCGCCCCTATTCTTAAACAAGGTCTAACTCTTTTGTACCTTCTAATTTTTCTACAAGTATGGAACGATTACCTCTTATTGGATAATCGCCCCCTATAACGGAACAATGGACCCAATCCAAGAATTACGCCCTTTAATTAAAGATAAATTATATTATCTCATCAAAATTATCGGCAAACTGTTCTTCTGAAATTACTCGTAAACCGTTTCTTTTGAGTAAAGCAGTTGTAACTCCATTTCCATCAATTTTCTCTCCTATAAATTCACCATTATAAATCACTGAACTTCCACAGGATGGACTATTCTCCTTAAGAACAACTACTGTTGCATTAACATTTTTAGCTTTTTTTAAAGTAGTGTAAGCTCCTTTTATGTATAATTCCGTAACGTCTCTACCTGACTTCTCGACTACTTTAGCTTTCCCATCCAATACATCTTCCCCGTTACCACCTATTATTTCAGCAGGTTCTCTGGGGGTTGAAAATCCACCAAGTAATTCCGGGCATACAGGTATTGCCTTATTCTCTTCTATTAGTTTACTGATCTTATGATCTAAACTATGTGTACCGTCATATCTTACCTCTAACCCTGCTAAACAAGAACTCACTAATATCATTGATAACACCTCAATTTAATAGCACCTTATGATCTTGTACAATTAACTCCCAATTAATTGAATAATTTAAGTTTCGATTTACTCTCTAATAATTCCTTCCTTTTTCCACAATCTTGCCCTTTTGTGGATTAAATATAGGAAGCTCTATTCCAGATAACTGCCCTTTTCTTGAATAACGAGCATCAATCTTATATCTATATATTAACATATTTTTCTAGCGTCCTTTGTTATTCGCATCGAGGACATAAAGCTAGTTTTATATCAAACATCTTATAGAACAAGAAACAACGCAAGTGGTTTTGTATGAAACCACTTGCGTTTTATATGTGAATGGTGTACTTCAAAACAGACCTTTTTTACATTATCCCATCACTAGTCGCTTGCCTTATCGTCTTTCATCAATTTTTTCATATCGATTTTCAACAGCCGGTCCATTGGATAGGTAGTGGTATATCTGTATTTATTTGCGCCGGATTCAAAAACGACATAAAGTTCTTTTTGAATCTCGACAATTCCTTCGGGCATCGGGATTGCTTCGATGCTTTGCCGAGGTTTCGACGTTGCACCATCCAAGAACCAAAGTGGGACTTCTTTTCCATTCACTTCAACAGAATCATGCGGCTCTTCTTTTAGGGGGTATTCATAGCGATATAAGACACTGTCATTTCCTCTTCCATACGAGGTACTTAACGTAATGCCATTATTCGCTTGCTTTTGCACGATTGTACCTTGGACTTTTCCAGTAGTCGATAATACATAATCTGGCGTTGCAATTTGGTCCGGATCACTGTTCCAATGCTCATCTGACAAGTTGTCATTATTGCGTTGAAGATTGTAGCCTACCATCCATGCATAATGCATTTCGCCCTCTCGGTTCTCGATATGATGTGCAGGATCAGTCGGATAAGCGTTTGCTTCATAAAACTCACCAACCCAAAGGATCCCTTCATCGTATACAGTATAGGCTGCATGTACCGGGACAGGTATTTGATTGATGAATTGGATTTCTCCATTATTTTCAGCAGAAACGAGATCGCTAATTTTCATTTGGAACAAGTATTCCTCTGAAGAAATCCATACGTGGTCCCTGCTGACAGTTACTCCTCCAGCATGGCCTGTATATGGCGTACCGTCTGTGTTATATAATAATACAGATTTGACTAATTCTCCGCTGGTTGCATTCGTTACGGTCAAGGTGCCAGGACGACCATCATCCAAATAACTCGCTGTCAGGAGCCAATCTTTTTTCTTATAATAGGTTAGCCCCTGCGGCACGAGATCCTGGACCAATCCTGCTATGACGGGTCCATCTTCACTGATATCCCAAAGACCTTGATACTTAGGATCTTTATGATGTGATGAGCGTTCCTCCTGTGTGATGAATTGATGAGCTGGCGTTACAATTACAGGGATTGATTTTTCCGACTCGTTCCCTGAAGTGTCTTCTGCTGTTATTTCGATTGCATAATCCCTGTTACCGATAAGGGAAGATAAAGTGAATTCAAGGACTGATGGGTCTACAGAAAACTCCAAAGCACCATCCTTGTATATATGATATCGGTACATATCAGATTCTGAATTTTCCTCCCATGTTAATGTAGCTTCACCGTTCCCAGCTGCTAGATTTATATTGGCAGGTACCTCAGGAGAAACGTCATCCTGAACCGGGCGTGCAGGTGCTTGATCCGCGCTGATCCATCCTGGTGTCGGAGTTTGATGCCCACCCAATGTTTCCATTGTCAATGTCCCGTCTTGAGGGTAGCTGAATGTAATTGCTCCTTTTAAAGATACATCCTCACCAGTATAGTTTGCTCTAACCACCTCAAGACCTTCTGGATCGAGTACTGTGACAGTTTGCCCCCCGTTTACTAAGCCACCGATATTATCTAAAATGTGAATGCCATCATCAGCAATATACTTGCTTTCATAGGACATAAAGTAGTTATAATTGAATGCTTCTAATGAGATCGGTTGGATTGCTCCGGTTCTAGTCCAAAAAAGGTGCGTCTCCCATGGATCAATGATTAACGATTCAGTAATTTCTACATCCCAGTTATAAGATTGGATTCGATACCCTTCTAAATCGATAGGTTCCTCGCTATTGTTGTGAATTTCCAGATATTCGAATGCATCATACCCACCATAGTTGTCCGTATTGGGAATCAGTTCTGTGATAAGCAAATCAGGAATCGGAGCATTCTCGCTTGGACCTGAAACCAGTGGATCGGATTTCTCCGACTCATTGCCAACCTGATCAAATGCTGTTATTTCAAACGTGTACTCCCTCCCCAATTCCAACGGGTATACATTAATGCTCTTTTGCTCTGAAGCAACAGTGTCATATACGGTACCATTGATGAATACACGATAGCCAGCAAGATCAGTCTCTGAATTTCCCCTCCATTTTAATTTGATATGATCCACCCCAGCCGTTGCATTAAGACCTAGAGGCTTTGCTGGTGCTTCCGTATCTACAACTTCCTGTGGAGTAGCTTTTATTTCCGTACTGGCTGGTGATTCGTTTGCTTCACTATCAACTGCAGAAACACGGAAAGAATATACTTGATCATTTGTCAAATCATCCATTGTAAATGAATTTGCCTCACTTACCGTGACCGGTTCAGTACTGGTGGAATGATAGATTTTATACTCTAACGCCCCTTCTGAAGGTTCCCAATCAAGCAAAACAGCTTGATCCATAGGGATGACAGATACTCCTGCAGGTACTACTGGTCCTGGCAGCTGCCCAGATTTAAGCTTTCCAGGAGTTGCGGTTTCACCATTACGGATTTTTGTCATTTCTGAAGAACCGCTCTTTTGATAAATGACACTTTGATTGGTAATCCCATCGGCTCCTCCATCGTTGATTAGTGCAGTGCTGAAAGGAACCCCATCAGGTCCAGCAATAGCGACCTTTCGTAAAGAACTGTCATGTAACCCTTGCCCGGATGTCGTCAACGCTACTTCAAAAACTTGATCTCGACTCAATAAGACATTGTAATTCGAGTTGAAATCCCACAGAGGGACATCCGGATTATTGTATTTCTTCAACCAAAGTACAAGGGTATCCCGGGCTTTAATCGTTTTATTGGAAATACCCCAACGATTAGCAGGATTCCCATCAACATTAGTAAAATACTGAAGTTCATAGTCTTCTAAATCAATATCTCTAGAGGTATCATTATAAATCTCAACATACTCATAAGCCTGTCCTGCTCCATCCGATTTGACTACGATTTCCGAAATTAGTAAAGATGGTTCTCCTTCTACCGCACTTGATTTTAGAACAGGAGCAAATGAAAGGAAACTGCCCATCATCATTATGATTACAACCGAATACAAAAGCCATTTACGGTAATACTCCTTCATACACATCCTCCTTGTTTTTAATGCTTGATCCCCATTCTGAAAAGTCGCCCATACGCACATAGAACCCCATGACGGTTAATGTATTACAATTGGCTGTAATACCGATTAACGTCACAGGGTTCTCCTCTTCTCTACCTGAAGACTATCTTCTCTATTTAATTACCTATAATTTTACAACAGCTAAAGTTTTACGGCAATGAATATACGGAATTTTCAGAATAAAACTATTCTAAAGTCCTATAGTTCCAGATTCCACAATTTCGGATCTCCAGAAGAGATAGCAAGCGCCCCCGCCCTCAATCCATTTAAAATTTCTTCTTTATTGCTTACTAATCCACCGGCAATGATCGGCAGGTCTGTCTGTCTTGTCAATTCATCGATTACTGTTGGCATCAACCCTGGTAAAACTTCGATTGCGTCAGGCTTACAATTATGCGCAATTTCAATTCCTTTTTTCAACGCATTACGATCAATGAGGAACAAGCGTTGGATTGTCATCAATCCTTCCTCTTTTGCATATTTGATCAGATTGCTCTTCGT
The DNA here is from genome assembly GCF_019720915.1 of Alkalihalobacillus sp. TS-13. Classification (GTDB taxonomy): domain Bacteria; phylum Bacillota; class Bacilli; order Bacillales; family Fictibacillaceae; genus Pseudalkalibacillus. The sequence goes on along the minus strand of NZ_JAHKSI010000005.1, from coordinate 158,918 downwards.
CGTGATAATCCCCATGGGCTTCCAGATTTTCGCTATATATGTAATCGCACTTCTCGTATTCGAAAGACCTTCAATGAAATCGGTATGTACAAACGTCATTTTCCCTGCTTCCTTCAATTGATCGATATACCCTTTTGTAGTGATGATATCCCCGGTCAGCAAGAATGAAATGTTTGAATTTGAACTGATTGCACTCTTTAGATCTTCTTCTTTCTTTATTGAGGAAATGACTTGTGATTGGACAATATCTACTATGTTAGGCAACCTTCTTCCCCCTTATGTAATTGCTTTGGTAAATTCTGTTGTTGATTTTAAGTGAAATTCACGACACTCCTGCGGGAAAAGCAAGCCAGGCGAGACCCCATACAGAATTAAGGACCTTCGACTATAATAATGAACTTCAACTAAATACCACCACGTCCTATGGTGAACGTCGAAGTCAGTACACCCTTTACAAGTACGTCCTTTGGTGAACGTCGAAGCCACCACATCCTGTGGAAGTGAGGAGGCTTGCGGAAGTGGGTTAATACAGGGAAGTGATGTCTAGCTCAGCGACCTGTCACTTGGATCACTTCAAACTTCCTGCGGCGGCAACACATTGATTGACATCTTTATGAGTGAGCCCACGCAGAACCAAGTCTTTGTTTGGTTCGAGCCTCCTCGTCAGTCTTCCAGCGACCTACGTGACTAAGCAGGTCGCTTCCGCTTTTCGTTCGCCCGCGGAAAGGGAGTGATTTTCGTAGAAATCAGCAATTTAGAAAATTATGAAATCTATTCGATTATAACATATTCAAATTCTACAGTATTTTCTAGAACAGTGGTTCTGGTGTCCGTTCATTTATCCTCTATTTTATATCTACAAGGAAAGCTTCTAAGAATTCTCATCGCAGCCACGATGACATTTTTATATTGAGATCTTGTGTAATTAAGGGGGCGCTATCAAAACTAAAACATTTCCAAAAACTCCTTCCCACTTTCAAAAATCAATATTGTTATCCGATTATGGAAGAAAAACAGAATAATCAGGACCTAAAAAGGATGGATTTGTTCATAAAAGGTTCAGGTTGCACATTAATAAGGGAAAATGATGGGTCAACTAAAGTGTTATTCTGATTTATCTCCAAAAATCAGATGAAAATTACAAAAATTTGAAATTACCTACAAGAATGAGGTACGTATCTACAAAAATCCGAAATGATCTACAAAAACAAGATTTTATCTACAAACAAAAAAATATTCCTCTGTCATAAAACTACTATGTCAAAGTACTGTGGTAGACCTATATTTTATTCTTTTATATCTAAAAAGACCTGCTGTTGTGAATAACAGCAGACCTTCAAAATACACACTTATTTAGGTTTTACATGTTTGTTTTGAAAGGCGGCAATTGCTTCATATTCATCCGTCAGCTTTCTCGAGACTCGGATGAATATCGGCATCAGCTCATTATAGATTTCTGTAAGTTCAGGGTCAGGTGTATGCTGATGAACCGAGCCGACCATTGTTTTCACATGCTCTAAAGAATCGATTTTCCCTTGTGCATACATCCCTAGAATCACTGCTCCAAGACATGAGCTTTCATGACTTTCAGGGACGAAGACTTCCTGATCAAATATATCAGCAAGCATTTGCCTCCATAATTCTGAACGTGCGAAGCCCCCTGTCGCCTGGATCCTTTTCGGCATGCCGATCAATTCTTTCAAGGCAAGCATAACCGAATGCAGATTGAACACGATTCCCTCTAATACAGCTCGGATCATGTGTTCTTTTCCGTGATGTAAAGCAAGTCCGAAGAATGACCCTCTTGCATTTGCATTCCATAGCGGTGCCCGTTCCCCGCTCAAATATGGATGGAACAGCAAGCCATCAGCTCCCGGCCTCACATTCGCAGCAATTCCAGTCAACACTTCGTATGGATCAATGCCAAGACGTCTTGCCGACTCGATCTCGGCCCCACATATTTCATCCCTCAACCACCGGAATGTCATTCCTCCGTTATTGACCGGCCCACCGATTATCCATAAATCCTCTGTGAGTGCATAACAGAATGTGCGTCCTTTAGGGTCGGTCACTGGTGCTTTTGCTGCCGTTCTGATCGCCCCACTTGTCCCGATCGTAACCGCTACAGCCCCTGGTTCGATCGCATTTACTCCCAGGTTGGATAACACGCCGTCACTTGCCCCGACAATGAATGGAGTGGATGGATCGATGCCAAGAACCTTTGCATATTTTTCATCAATCCCATCGATCGACTTTGTAGTCCGTACTGGTTCAGATAGCTGAGCTGCTGTTATACCAGCAACTTCCAGGGCTTCCGCATCCCAGGCCAGACTTTCCAGATTGAAAAGACCTGTAGCCGATGCAATGGAATGGTCAACAATGAATACATTGAATAACTTTTTAAAAACATACTCTTTTATTGAAATGAATTTCGCTGTCTTCTCAAATAGCTCTGTATATTCTTCTTTCAGCCACATCAGCTTCACAAGTGGCGACATCGGATGGATGGGTGTACCCGTCCTTCTGTAAATGTCATGCCCTGTAGAGCTAGCCTTCAATTTTTCTGCCCAATTTGAGCTTCGTGTATCCGCCCATGTGATGCATTCCGTAAGCGGGGATCCGATTTCATCGACAGCAATCAAACTATGCATGGCGGAACTGAACGAAATGAACCCAATCTTATTACCATCTATTTCACTTTTTTCTATAGCTGTTCGGATGCTCATCAACACAGCCTGAAAGATTTCTTCTGGATCCTGTACAGCAGCCGATACCTCAGAGGTGTGCAAAGGGTATTCCACATTGTGTAATCCCTTGACTTCACCTGTTGCATCATATACGACCGCTTTTGTACTGGTTGTACCTATGTCGACTCCTACATACCATTCTTGTTGCATGATTAAAAACGTCCTTTCAGTTCCATTAAATGAAGATTCCGATTGTGAAGGCGACTGCAAATCCGACAAGTGCAATAAGTGTCTCCATCACTGTCCATGAGCGTAATGTATCTTTCACATCCAGACCAAAATAGCGATTGACGAGCCAGAAACCACTGTCATTAACGTGGGATAAAATCGTTGCGCCAGCTGCAATGGAGATGACCATAAGTCCAAGCACCGGCCCTCCTAATCCTAGTGAATCGATGATCGGTGACATGATTCCTGCAGCAGTGATCATTGAAACAGTTGCGGAACCTTGTGCAACACGTACGAATGAAGCAATAAGAAATGCTAGCAGTAGTGGCGGTAATGATGATCCAGCCATCATTTCACCTAATACATCCCCTACACCTGAATCAATAAGGATTTGTTTGAAGACTCCACCTGCACCGGTTACAAGAATGATGATACCTGCTGGTTCAAGGGCTTTTGTTGCAATCTGTTGCACTTCTTCCTTCGAATACCCTTTTCGGATTCCAAGAATATAAAACGCAAGCACTGTTGCGATGATCAGTGCGACAAATGGATGCCCTAAGAACGTCAAGAATTCACGTACATCATTTCCTTCAGGAAGTAGTAGCCCTGAAAACGTATTCAAAAGGATCAATACGAGTGGAATCAGAATCAGACTCGCTACTGTGCCAAAACCAGGCAGCTCGCGATCATAGTGTCTTTCTTCAAGTTCAATATATTCTGGAACTTTGACATGAATCTTTTTCGCAATATACTTACCAAAGATCGGTCCGGCAATGATCATAGCAGGAAGACCTGCAAGGATACCGAACAAGATGACCCAACCGATATCTGCTCCGACTAGTTCAGCAACCGCAATCGGACCTGGAGTCGGTGGGACAAAGCTATGTGTTACCGCAAGACCAGCAAGCAATGGAATTCCATAGAATAAGAGCGATTTCCCTGTTTTCTTTGCCAATCCGTATACAATAGGAACTAAAATGATGAAACCAACATCGAAGAATACTGGAATGGCGACAATGAAACCTGTGACACTCAACGCCCATTGCGCTCTGCTCTCTCCAAATTTTTTGATAAGAGTTTGGGCAAGACGTTCTGCTCCACCGGATACCTCGAGCATCTGTCCGAACATCGCTCCAAGCCCGACGACAACGGCTACGAAACCTAACGTGCCACCCATCCCTTCTTGAATCGAACCGATTATATCACTTAATTTCATGTCAGCGCCGATTCCTACCAGAATACTGACAATCAATAGCGCTACAAATGCTTGAAGCTTCGTTCTCATGACTAAGAATAGTAAAACGATGATACCTAATAATGCGACTAAAATTAATCCTGCTCCTGACATCTCCATTTCCCCCAATCGAAAATTTATTTTTTCACGACATCGTGTCCGCCAAACTCATTTCGTAGAGCAGCGACAACTTTACCTGCAAACGTATCTTCTTCTAAAGAACGGTACCGCATCATCAATGAAAGTGCGATAACGGGTGCAGCTGTTTGAAGATCAAGTGCTGTTTCCACCGTCCATTTCCCTTCACCTGAAGAGTGCATGACACCTCGGATATCCTCGAGCTTTTCATCTTTCGAAAATGCATTTTCAGTAAGTTCCATGAGCCATGAACGAATGACAGATCCGTTGTTCCAAACTCTCGATACACCTTCGTAGTCGTAATCGAATGGACTTTTTTCAAGGATATCGAACCCTTCAGCGATCGCTTGCATCATACCGTATTCGATTCCGTTATGGATCATCTTCAAGAAGTGACCGCTACCGGATTTCCCTGTGTAAAGAAAGCCATTTTCAACTGTAACTTCATCAAAGACAGCTTCCAATCGTTTGAACGCGGTTTCATTCCCGCCGACCATCATGCAAGCACCGTTTCTTGCTCCGCCGACACCACCGCTTGTGCCCACATCTAAGAAATGGATGCCCTTCTCGCTTAATGCTTCAGCCCTTTTTACAGATTCCTTGTAATTCGTGTTTCCACCATCAATGATGATGTCTTCCGGATCCAGCAATTCACCTAATTCAGAAATGACAGATTCCGTAATTTCTCCAGCTGGAACCATGATCCAGACCGCTCGTGGTTTTACAAGGTTTTCAACCAGTTCCTTTATAGAAGCATGTCCTTGACCACCTTCTTCTTCAAAAGACTCAAGAGTTGATGCGTTCACATCAAAAGCGTGTACATTATGGTTGTGGTCAATCAGATTCAAACCGAGGTTGTACCCCATTTTCCCGAGACCGATCAAACCTATTTGCATATTAAAACCTCCAGTGATAAATTATGAATGACTTACGATGAAAAAATATTTCTTTTGTCACTAATTATACAAAAATATTTTTTCTTTTCAACCGCTTTCATGAAATTTTTTTTCGTATTATAATGGTATATAATAATAATAGTAGTTTTGAAAGGAGAACGACTTTGAGTAAAGATCAACAGCAGCAACAGCATTGTATTCCGAGAATCCGCTCGTTTTATAACAGATTCAGTGAAAAAGAAAAGATGATCGCTGATTATATTTTGAACAATCCAGAGCACATCATCCATTCGACGATCAGTCAAATAGCCGATGATCTGCAAGTTGCTGAAGCAACCGTTTTCCGCTTTTGCAAACGAATCGGATTTAAAGGCTATCAAGCCATGAAGATTGCGCTAGCTTCTGAAATTGTAAACCCCGTCAAGGACATCCATGAAACCATTAACGAAACAGATAATGAGAAAGAGGTTGCACAAAAAATATTCCGGTCAAATATTAGGACGCTCGAGGAGACCTCTCACATATTAGAACAGGAACACTATAATAGGGCAGTTGAATTGATAATTGGTGCTAGAAAAGTGGAGTTCTACGGGAATGGAGGTTCGGGGATCGTTGCGATGGATGCCCATCATAAGTTCTTGCGAAGCGGGATCCAAACAGCCGCCTATTCGGATTCACATCTACAGCTGATGGCGGCATCCCAACTGACAGACCAGGACGTCATCATGTTCATTTCCCATTCAGGGACGAATAAGGACTTGTTGGATGTATTGGAAGTTGCCCAACAGAATAGGGTGAAGACGATCGGGATCACTACGCTTGCTAAGTCTCCTTTAGGACAGAAAGTCGATGTTCCACTTTACACGACATCGGAAGAAACGGACTATCGCTCAGAAGCATTGGCTTCGCGGATTGCACAGCTGAGTATCATTGATGCCTTATTTGTGAATGTGATGATGAAAACGAAGGAAACGTCACAGGAATCATTGAATAAGATGAGGAAAGCAGTGGCTGTGAAACGGATTTAAACACCAAAAAGAGCTGATCCAATTGATGTTTGGATCAGCCCTTATTGTTTTAAATGGTCTTTTGAAAGCATAATGGACACCAGAGCCGTTATTTTGGGAAAATATGCGGTATTTCAGAATTTAGTGGACACGAGAGTCGTTATTTGTCTCAAAATCCTTTGATTGTGAGCAAATTTACTATAATAAGGTCTCTGGTGTCCGCTATTTTTAATAATCAACGAATTTTTGGAAAATAAGGTCTCCTGTGTCCGTTAGCGATTTTTCCGAAACTGTTTCAGCTAGGAGTCTCGAAGACTACACATAGGCAAAGCACTTATAGAATAACCACTTCTCATTCATTCTTCCGATAGTGTTTTTCACTTGATGAATCATCTTTGGATTTATGTTTCTTCTTTTCTTCTCTAATTTCTTGTTTCTGATCTTCCACAGGCATCGGATCTACTGTCTCATCTTCATGAAGCGTATGATCCGGCTCCTTTTTATTGGGGCTTTTTTTGTCGCGCTTATCAGAACTCATAGGATTACCTCCTTTTACCACTACATTTCCGTTCTGTCGATGTTTCAAACGTCCACATTCATTTTATCCATGTAATTAAACTTATTACTTTCTATAATATATCAGTTAGTTCGGTATCTGAATAAATCGAAATCAAGACAATCGCTTTCTTATCTCCGGTGTTTCTCACGAAATGCGGAACACTTGCATTCCAACTGAAAGAATCACCTTCTTCTACAATGACGGAATCTTCCCCTTGTTCAGCCAGAACCTTTCCTTCTAATACGAGATGGCATTCTTCTCCTTCATGAGAATGAGGTTCTCCGATGGAGGCACCAGGCGGAAATTCTACAATCATCATCCTAAGTCCGCCCTTTGAAGTCAAATGTTCAATCTTCAAGTTATTATAAGAAGAGCTGTTTCTTCCATCTTTCCGTACAACACGCATATGTTGTTTCTTCTCTAGCAGCAAGTAAGGTAGAGGAACACTCAGAAAACCTGCGATTGTGCTGAGTGTACTGATGGATGGCGATGTGTTATTGTTTTCAACATTGCTTAAGAACCCTTTGGAGAGGCCTGTCCCCTCGGACATTTGAGCAATGGTGATTTTCTTTCTGTTTCTTATTGAGCGAATCTTTGTACCAATATCCAACTTAATCACCTCTAAAGTTTCCATTTAAAAAACTTATTTCTATATTAGCAAATAAAGATTTGACAATCCACTACAGTTATTGTTATCTTATAAGTAATTATTATTCATATAAATAAACAATTCCGCATTTTTTGCCCCCTTTGTTTACTAATAAGGATATTTTATTTTTATATGAATATTCCCACTATGCACAAGTACCTAATTTTGACCTTTCTAGCAGGTCATATTGTTTCATTAAAGAATCTCAAGGTAATTCAGAAGGCTGCGCTGTGGGAAAAATGGAGAAAGGAGGTAACGTTGCGATGATGCCATCTTTATTTATCGCTCATGGAGCACCTCTACTGGCGATTGAAAATAATGCGTACACTCAGTTTTTGCAAGAAGTAGGTGCGACGATGTCAAAGCCGAAAGCTATAGTGTTGTTTTCAGCACACTGGGAATCATCCATTCAAAAAGTGAGTAAGGTAGATAAGTTTGAGACGATATATGACTTCGGTGGATTTCCTGAAGCGTTATATCGCATCAAATATCCCGCTAAAGGAAGTGAGGATGTAACACAGGAAATCATAGAATCGTTGGCAAGAAGAGGAGTTCCTTTTGAAGTTGAGGAAGAACGAGGGTTGGATCATGGAGCTTGGGTTGTCCTTAAGATACTTTATCCTGATGCAGATATTCCCGTCATCTCTATGTCTGTAAACCCACGCCTTACACCTGAACAACAATATGAAATCGGTAAGTCTCTATCACAATTAAGAGAAAAAGATATTTTGATCATCGCGAGTGGAGGTACGGTCCATAATCTCCGGGCATTAAAGATGACGAGCGATGATGGCTCTGTGGATCAATGGGCGCTTGATTTTGATGAGTGGATTGAACGTCATCTGAAAAATTGGAACCTGGAATCACTGTTCAACTACACCTCGTTAGCCCCCGCCGCCCATTCCGCTGTACCACCTTATGGGAAAGAACACTTTATCCCACTTTTTTATGCAATGGGTGCGGCAGATCACGAGAAAAGTGCGAAATTATTACATCGAAGTTATCGGTATGGAAACCTTAGTCACAGTGTGTGGCAATTCGGAGAACCAAAATAGTTTCGTAAAAAAATGGAGGGATGAAATAATGGAAAATAAATATGAAGTGAGTAGTTTGATTTTGAGGGTCTTCTTAGGATTGACATTCTTCATTCATGGGCTGGCGAAATTTCAAGGCGGGATTGATAATACAGTCGGTTGGTTCGACAGCATCGGACTTCCTGGATTTCTTGCTTATGGTGTCGCATTATTAGAACTTGTTGGTGGAATCGCATTAGTCCTTGGGTTATTCAGCCGAGTTATTTCTGTCTTATTTGCTCTATTGATGGTCGGAGCGATCTTTAAAGTGAAATTGGCTGCAGGTTTTTTAGGAAATGGCCAGATGGCTGGGTATGAATTAGATCTAGCACTCTTAGCTATGGCAGTGGCAATTGCAATCAATCACTCCAAAGCTTACTCACTTGATCAATTCATATTCAAAGGGAAAGAGACTGAAAACACGAGATCGTTGAATTGAATCGCCAAAATGATAACCATGTAAAAGAAAGGAACGGGTATTTAGAGCCCGTTCCTTATTTCAACTTATAAACGCGTGCTTCTTATGGTTTTAAAGTGAATTCCTTGATTTCATCGTTCTGTACTTCATAATTGTCTGATCAGAAGTTCTTTTTGATTGAATGAGAGGTTTTCTGGGTAGCTTGAAGATTAGCTTGTCCTCACTGAGGTTAGTCACAACATACAGCTTTTCACCCCGAACGTTCGTGTATAAGCATAGATCTGCTCATCATCCTCAAAGCCTGACTCGCTTTTCACGCAGGACTGTCGCGAATTTCTTTCAAAGAATTATTCTTTAACTGCACCAGAAGTCAGTCCTGAAACGATCCTACGTTGGAATAAGAGGACCATGATGACTAACGGTACTGTAACAACGACTGTCGCTGCAGATATTTCACCCCATGGAATCGTGAATTGTCCCTGGAACATCGCAATCCCTACTGGTACTGTTTTAAATTTTTCCTGTGTATTTAAAACAAGAGCGAACAAGAACTCGTTCCATGCAGCAATGAAGACGAGGATCGCTGTTGTGAATATTCCTGGAATCGCCAGTGGCAGAATGACTCTCCAGTACGTCTGCATGATCGATGCCCCATCGATTTTCGCCGCTTCTTCCAGATCGAACGGAATTTTACGGAAGAAGGTTACGAGAATCCAAATCGAAAGAGGCAATGTGATCGTCGTATACGGAATGATCAATCCGATATAACTATTCGTCAGCCCCAGGTTCTTCAAAATAATATAGATCGGCGAGATTGTCGCGATCTGAGGAAACATCGACACAGATAGCACAAGCCCGAGTATGACCGTTTTGCCTCTGAACTTCATCCGAGCAATCGCATAAGCCGCAAAAGATGCGATGAAGACCGTATAGATCGTTGTCGCTCCAGAAACAATCAAACTATTTTTCAAGTAGGTCAAGAACGGATGGTTCACGAATACGGATCGATAGTTTTCAAACGTCGGATCTGAAGTAAAAGGAATGAATGCCTTCTCTCCAAACAATTCAGATACAGGCTTCAATGAACTGATCAGAATCCATAAGAACGGGAACATGACAAGGAAAATAAAAACAAATAAACCTACATAAAACATTGGTCCGGCTTTCTTCTGCATTCAACTCACCCTCTCCTTTTCCTTATTTTTTATCATCTAATAGGTCTCTGCCTAATAAAGAGATGTAAATCATCGAGATGATCGCTACACAAATGAAGACGACGACAGATAGTGCAGAACCTTCTCCGAAGTTTGATTGAGCAATCATCACTTTATAGGCAAGCAAGGATATGGTTTCTGTTGAATTCGCAGGCCCTCCGCCGGTCAATACGAAAATTAGATCGAACACTCGGAAAGCATCGAGTGTGCGGAATAACAACGCAACTAAAATACTGGTTTTCAATAAAGGAAGTGTAATCGTAATGAATTGTTTCCATTTATTCGCCCCATCGATGGCTGCTGCTTCATACATGCTTTTGGGTATCGTCTGTAAACCAGCAAGCAGTAATAAAGCCATATATGGAGTCGTTTTCCATACATCCGCGAAAATGACAGAGAACATAGCGCCGGTATCAGTAGTAAGAAGTGTAGCCATCCGGTCGATGAGTCCGATTTCTTGAAATATCTTGGCGACGATTCCATTCTGACCATCATAGAGGAACTTCCACATCAAAGCGGCTACTACTGTAGGAATTGCCCACGGGATAAGGATGGATGCACGGACCAGTCCTCTTCCAAAAAAGGCCTTATTGATCAGCAACGCAATCATCAGACCAATCACTAATTCAATTGCTACGGATACGACTGTGAAGACGACTGTATTCCATATCGACATCCACATTCTCTTGTCTGTCAAATTTTTGGCATAATGATCGAATCCGATGAAATTAGGTTTTATGACCGAATCAGCTAGTGCATTGCTCAATCCTTTGACAGTCTTCGGGTCCTCCAGTTCATCAAGACCGTTCACTTTCTCCTTGATATCATTGAGCGTTGCTTGTATGTCTTCAGCACGTTCTTTTTCAACCTCGACAAGCTTCTCCTTGGAACCGACCTTTTCAAATTTCATCAATTTTTCATCGATGATTTCATAACGTTCTTTGATTTCTTCATCCTCTAATAATGATGAATCAAGCGTTGATAAGTCTTGTTTCACAGAATTTAGTGTTTCTTCGTTTCCTCCGCTAGCGTTATCTAATTCTTTATCAATCGCACCCTCCAAAAGAAAATAGTTATCCAAATAACGGTGCAGATCGATCATATGGCTCGTATGAACCTCTGATTTAGTCGGATTGTTCAGCCTCATATCAAACAATGAAAAATAAAAGGATTGGATAACCGGCCATATTGCAATAACGAGAATCAAAAGTAGTGAAGGAGCAATTAATAAGTATGCAACGGAGCTTTCAGAAAGTTTTTTTCGTTTCTTCTTAGTACTATCACTCAATCCATCTTCACACCTTTCAAATGATAGAAGCTGACCCCATCGTGTCTTACTCTGGGGCATTTCGACACAACCCCGAGTGACATATGTTAGAGCCAGCCCTATCTGATTTTCGTTATTTCATGGCACTCTCAATTTTTGATTGCATTGCTTTAGCAGCTTCTTCTGGTGTACTTTGTCCTGCGATGGCTTTAGAGACTTCAATCTGAATGATTTCTGAAATCTCAGGATAATTTGCGACGACTGGACGAGATACAGCAGATTCAAGAGCGTTTACGAATCCTTCTTCTTTAAAGAATGGATTTGCTTCCAGGACTTCTTCATCCTCATATAAAGAAGAAATCGTTGGGGCTTTACCTCCATGGATCGCTTGAATTTTCTGTCCTTCAGGTCCAGTCATGAATTTCATGAACTCCCATGCTTCTTCTGGATGCTCCGAATAAGCACTAATTGCCGTCATCCATCCACCTAAGGCTGCAGCTGTTCCAGCATCACCTTCCGGAAGTGGTGCGACTCCGACTTTATCAACAATTTTAGATTGTTCTTCGTCATTCGCCAACGCATATTGGTAAGGCCAGTTACGGATGAAAGGAGATTCACCTTCAATGAATGAGGTGTGGGACTCAGGCTCCGTGAAGTTAGTAATGTTTTCAGGAACGATCTCTGAGTTCGCTATTTCAACCATCTTCGTAAGTCCTTTGATTGATTCCTCACTGTCTATAACTACTTCACCGTTTTCATTGACAATTGCTCCCCCATAGCTAGCAATGAACTCAACAGCATTACATACTAACCCTTCGTATTGCTTTCCTTGCATAAGGTAACCGAATTTCGTACCATCTTGACCTTGTAGCTCGCCAGCTTTGGTCATCAATTCATCCCAGGTTTTAGGTGGTTCTTCAACCATATCCTTACGATAGAAAAGCATACCAGCGTCAATGTATTTAGGCATCGCCCATTGTCTTCCTTCAAAGTTCGCAGCACTCACCGCACCTTCGTTGTAAGTGTCCATATCAATTTTGTCTTTTTTGATAAAACGATCTAACGGCATGACATACCCAGCTTGTGCAAATTCAGCCGGCCATATGACATCTAAGTCCAAAACATCAATTTCACTGGATTTCCCGTTGAGTGCTGTAACATAGGCATTGTGTTGAGCACCAGTATCCGAAGGCATTTCCCGAAATTCAACCTTGATATTCGGATGTTCTTTTTCAAATGCTTCTATGACTTTTTCAGTACCTTTTGTTGCATCCTGACCACTTGCATAAACGATCGTCACTTTTTCACCATCTGATTTGTTTTCACCTTCGTCACCGCTGCTGCCATCCTCGCCATTTGAGCTGCAGGCAGCAAGGATTAGGCTTAGAGCAAGTAAAAGTGAAAAAAGGCTTGTCCATTTTAATTTTTTCATTAGAGATCCTCCCCTTAAACTTTTTTGAAATTGGAATCGATTTCACAAACTGTAAAGGAAACTTGGCAAAGCCAAGCCTTTGGAGCAGGCTGAGTTTTAGTTGCGCTTATATTGATGAAAGTATTCTATACTTTCTTTAAATGTAAAAAAATAAATCAAGCGAAAATCTACATTATTCGTATTGTTTTACGTCGACTCTCGAATAATAAGTTCAAATGGTAATTCAACACGATTGGAACTGAATTTTTCCGATGATTGGATCTGTTCGACCATCAATTCCATTGCTGTTCTTCCTAACTGATGAACAGGCTGTTTGACTGTTGTGAGTCCCATCAATTCAGCAATTGGTTGGTCATCGAATCCGATGACTGCGAGATTTTCTGGGATCCGGTAACCGTTTTTCCTGGCTTCGAATATCAATCCCGAAGCAACTTCATCACTTCCTGTAAAAACAGCTGTCGGTCTATTTTTTAGATTGTGGAGCCGATAGAATAATCGTTTACCGCCTTCAATCGTAAATTGATCGGTGTACATCCATTCCGGATCAATTGAAATGCCAGCCTGCTGCATAGCTTTTATGTAGCCTTCTTGTCTGCCTTTTGATACCCGGCTGCCACCTGGCTCTGAACTGCAGTAAACAATTGCTTTATGCCCACGATCAAGTAAATGCTTTGTACCGATATAGCCTCCCATCACCTGGTCTAGATGTGCCATGGGAACTTTAGCATCATAATCATATTCATTACAGAGGACGATCGGTCCGTAGGATAGATAATTTTCAATTTCAGACCAGGGATTTTCCATTGACGTGAGGATCAACCCATCAATCTGCTTTCCTCGGAGCAATTGCAGATAATTTAATTCTTGTTGCTTGTTATATCTGGTTTGACAGAATAAGAGTTGAAATCCTTTTTCTGCAGCGACCTCTTCTATTGTTTCAACGAGCTGGCTGAAAAACGGATTCGTCAGGCGTGGCACATACACTGCAATCGTCTCGGTTTTTTGCTTCCTCAATTTCTGGGCACTGGAATTCGGTACATACTGTAACTCCCTCATCGCCTTTTCTACGAGTCTCTTCTTTTCCTCCCTGACATAAGGATGTTGATTGATCACTCTGGAGACAGTTGTACGCGATAATCCGGCACGCTTCGCTACATCCGATATCGTGGCCATTCAAATCTCCTACGTATAGGATTCCCCCTCCTTCCAAAACTTGTATATACATGAAATCGTTTTCATAATTGATTATATTGAAAAGTCTGAATAATTACAAGACTTTTTTCGACTAAATTTTTCTTGGTGCCTGGCACCCTTTCAAACCCCTTAGTATCACTGGATTTCTGATCGGTGCCAGGCACACTTTTGAAAGCGTTGGTATTACAGGACTTCTAATGGGTGCCAGGCACCCTTTCAAACCCCTTAGTATCACTGGATTTTTGAGCGGTGCCTGGCACCATCTGAAAACCGTTGGGGCTCAAGGGGGAAATTGTCGTGCCAGGCACCGGATGTTAAATTCAAACATTAAAACGAAAAAAACGAACATAAGTGTTGACATTTGTGTTCGTTTTTAACATAATTGATAGTAATTCATGATAAAAATGAACAAACCAGTAAAGGAATGAACACAATGTCCCCATCACAGCGAAGGGAAAAAATCATTTCCCATGTGAACGAAACTGGAAAAGTTGATATTGAACAGTTAAGTGAAATGTTCAAAGTTTCTCAAATGACTATTCGAAGGGATCTTGTTCAATTAGAACAGGATGGGAAATTGATCAGAACCCATGGTGGAGCTGTTTCCCCTCGCTCCCTTACCCTTGAAACACCATATTTAAATAAGGAAACAAAAAATGTAATTGAAAAGAGAAACATTTCAAAGAAGGCTGTGGAATTCATCCCTAATGAAGCAAGTATTTTGCTTGATTCAGGGACAACCACCCTAGAATTGGCACGACAATTAGTAAACCGAAAGGACCTCACGATCATCACGAATGATATAAAAATTGCGAGCGAGCTTGTTGACTCATCATTAAAAGTGATCGTGACCGGAGGAGACCTGCAAAACAATGTAGGAGCATTATTCGGAGCTCAAACCCAAGAATTCTTAAGAGGGATCCACGTCGATATGTTTTTCCTTGGTGCCCATGCGATAGACATTCAGGCAGGGGTTACAGCACCCACCTTAGAAAAAGCACTGGTCAAAAAGCTGATGATGGAAGCTGCTGAAGAAACTTGGCTGCTGGCGGATTCGAGCAAAATAAACCATAAAGCCTTCAGTAAAGTAAGTTCTTTAGCTGATCTGAATGGCTTCATCACAGATAACCGAGGTAATAAAGAAGATTACGCACTCATTGAGCAGCAAGTAAAGACCTATCAGATAGAAAGTGAGGGGCATTGATATGATTGGAGTTATTGCAGATGATCTGACCGGCGCTAATGCAACAGGAGTCAGATTGACAAAGCAAGGGTTCAAAACAGCTACGGTGGTCCGGGACGCCCCTTTGCCTGAAAAAAATCGATATGATGCGATTTGTATTGATACAGATAGTCGATATTCTCCGGTCAATGTTTGCCAGCAACGTGTTAAGACGGCAATCAATAAATTTAAAGAGCAAGATGTCTCGATCTTTTGTAAGAGAATAGATAGTACAGTCAGGGGGCATTTCGGTTATGAAATTGAAGCAATGCTTGATGAGCTCGGAGATGAATCCATCGCGATCGTCTGTCCTTCCTTTCCTAAATCAGGGCGCGTGACCACAGGGGGATACTTGCTTGTCGAAGGCGTACCCTTACAAGAAACAGATGTGGCAAGGGATCCTATCAAACCTTTAACTGAATCATACGTTCCAAATATCATTCAATCCCAGAGCATATACCCTGTAGAACACATTCCATTATCAACCGTTCTGGAAGGGGCTGAATCGATCGCAACAAAGATCAAAAATCTCAGCGAAAATGGAATAAGGATCATTTCCATCGATGCTGTTACGGATGAAGAAATCGATGAGATCGCAAAAGCGATGATTTCTATAGGCAACAAGCAGTTCATCCCTTGTGATCCCGGACCACTCACTGCCTCCTATTGCCGTGATTATATCCAGCAACAAGTAAATCCAAGCAAGATCCTTGTAACAGTAGGGAGTGCAACTGCGATGACAGGAAGGCAACTTGATTACCTGTACTCCAAAACACAAATTACACCGATTATTGTAGACGCTGAAAAACTAGCGACGTTCAACGGAAGATGGGAAGAAGAGATTCAACGATCCGTTAAAGAAGCACTTAAGATGGTACAAACAAATGACCTCATTGTACTCACAACCTACTATCCTGGTGCAAAACGGGTGAACTTGAAAGAAAAAGCTCTTGTTGAAAAGTCTTCCGAGGATGCCCTGGCCAAACGGATAACAGATGGACTTGCGAAAATTTCAAGAAAACTGATCGAACAATCGCCCTATAAAATTGAAGGTTGTTTTTCAAGCGGGGGAGATGTAACAGCTTCTATTTGTGCCATTAGTGGAGCATCCGGTATACACCTGGATGATGAAGTCATACCTTTAGCAGCTTATGGACAGTTCATTGGTGGACATTTTGATGGCATTTCCGTGGTAACAAAAGGCGGCCTTGTCGGTGACAAAAAAGCCATTTATGATTGCGTGCAACTTTTAAAAAATAAACTTTCCCAATACAGAAAGGAGAAAAATGTATGACAACACATATTGTAAGACCAATCATCGCTATTCCTATGGGGGATCCTGCTGGTATCGGACCTGAAATCACTGTTGGTGCTTTAAGTAAGGAAGAGATTTATGAACAGTCCCGCCCAATTGTAATCGGCCATTCTGAAGTTTTGGAAAAAGCAATCGGGATCATGGATGTAAACCTTTCTATAAATAAAGTGGAATCACCAGAAGAAGGAAAATATGAGTTTGGAACAATCGATGTCATCCATCTTCCGAACTTGAAAGTAGATGAACTGAAATTCGGAGAAGTACAAGCTCAATGTGGTCAGGCTGCGTTCGATTACATCGAGAAAACCGTTGAACTTACGAATGCAGGTGACGTTCATGTCATGGCAACGACTCCGATCAATAAAGAATCATTGAAAGCTGCTGAGGTGCCATATATCGGTCATACAGAAATGCTCGCTGCTCTTACAAATACAGATGACCCATTAACGATGTTTGAAGTCCGTAATATGAGGATCTTCTTCTTAACACGCCATCTTAGTGTCAAAGATGCCATTGATCAAATGACAAAAGAACGTGTCCGTGATTACTTGAATCGATGTGATAAAGCACTTCAGCGTTTAGGAGTTGAAAAGCGCAAATTTGCTGTAGCAGGTTTGAACCCACATGCTGGCGAAGGCGGTTTGTTCGGACGTGAAGAAATTGATGAATTGACCCCTGGAATTGAACTTGCAATACAAGATGGAATCGATGCTGTTGGACCGGTTCCGGCAGATTCCGTTTTCCATCATGCGTTAAATGGAAAATTCGATGCCGTGCTTTCCCTTTATCACGACCAAGGGCATATCGCTGCGAAAATGACTGACTTTGAAAGAACCATTTCAATTACGAACGGTCTTCCATTCCTGAGAACCTCAGTTGACCATGGGACAGCATTTGATATAGCTGGCAAAGGTATTGCAAGTACCGTCAGTATGGAAGAGTGTATCAAGTTGGCAGCAAAATACGCATCCAGGTTTACACGAAAAATATATAATAACAGCTATTAATCGATAGGAGGCAATAAAATGGAAGCATCTGGAGCACAAATGATTTTAGGATTAGTCCTTGGAGTATTCTTGCTGATTTTCCTAGTTTTACGTACAAAAATCCATGCCTTTCTAGCATTGATCATAGCAGCATCCATAACTGGTATCGTCGGGGGTATGAAAGCCCCTGACGTGGTCAATGCCATCACCACTGGCTTTGGCACTACCCTCGGTTCCATCGGTATTGTCATCGGTTTCGGTGTCATGATGGGACGAATCTTAGAAGTTTCAGGGGCAGCGGAAAGGCTAGCCTATAGTTTTATTAAATGGTTAGGAAAGCGAAAAGAAGAATGGGCGATGGCTGTGACAGGGTATGTCGTTTCCATACCTATCTTTGTAGACTCTGCTTTCGTTATTTTAGCCCCTCTTGCGAAAGCGCTATCAAAAAAGACTGGTAAATCTGTGGTGGCATTAGGTGTTGCACTTGGTGTCGGTCTAGCCGTCACACACCATGCTGTCCCCCCTACTCCTGGACCGTTAGGCGTTGCTGGAATCTTCGGTGTTGATGTTGGATGGATGATCCTAACCGGTTTGATTTTTGCGGTTCCTCTAATTATCGTTGGAGTGTATTACGCAAAGTGGATCGGCAAAAAAATCTACCAGCTTCCAGATGAAGATGGACTCGGGTTTGTAAGACCTGATATGCCACAAACGTTAGAAGAGTATTATGAAATGCAAGAGAATAAAAACTTACCGTCCTTATTACGATCATCATTACCGATTTTGGTTCCCATCATTTTGATCTTCTTGAATACAACGGTTGCAGCGATAGGACTAGAAGGTGGAATCTATAACATCATCACATTCCTTGGTGCTCCTATTATTGCAGTCGGGATTGGCCTTATCTTCGCAATCTATGGATTATACAATGATGTGAAACAATCGACTGCAATTGACCGCATGGAAGAAGGAATAAAAGATGCCGGTATCATTTTACTTGTCACTGGTGCGGGTGGAGCTTTAGGAAATGTATTGAGAGAAAGCGGTGCCGGAGATTATATCGCTGAACAAATCGCGCAAACGAACCTCCCAGCGATTTTGCTGCCATTCGTCATCGCCAGCATTGTCCGCTTGATTCAAGGAAGTGGTACCGTTGCGATGATTACGGGAGCATCCATCTCAGCACCGATATTAGCTGGCCTGGATGTTAACATGGTACTGGCTGCCCAGGCTGCGACGCTTGGTGCAATGGTGTTCTCTTATTTCAATGATAGCTTATTCTGGGTTGTGAACCGTATGTTAGGAATTAAAAATGTGAAAGAACAGATCCTCACATGGTCCATTCCTACTACCATCGTTTGGGCAGCATCACTCGTATTGTTACTGGTTGCAAACCTAATTGTAGGTTAATCATAGAATAATAGTTTGGCTTTGTTATACTTTATTGTTAATTTTTACGAAATTCACTCCCTTTCCGCGGGCTGACGAAAAGCGGAAGCGACCCGCTTAGTCACACAGGTCACTGGAAAACAGACGAGGAGGCTATTGCCGCCGCAGGAAGTTTGAAGTGATCCAAGTGACTGGGCGCTGAGCTAGACAGCACCTCCATGGGTCTCGCCTGGCTCGCTTTTCCCGCAGGAGTGTCACAAATTTCGATTCAATCAATGTCAATCAATATTCAACATCATTATTTAACAAAACCAAAAGTATAATAGAATCGTTTAAGGGACTGACCAAATTGAAAAGAGTCAGTCCCTTTGTTTATCGGTGCCCCTAACAACGTTTCAAACACCTTGGTATCACTGAGATGCCAGGTAGTCTTTCAAAAGCCTTGTTTGAACTTCAATTTGGCACCTGGCATCCCCTCCTATTTCATAAGTTCAGTTTTGTACGGACCAGCGGTGTTAGTTCGCTTTCATACAACACCCAGAGTTGGTGAAGAGCTCTTGTACAACCGACATATAACAGTTTTGCATCCTCATCGTTGAATTGGTAATTGATTGGATCTGTATCGAGCATCAGCACAGCATCGAATTCTAGTCCTTTCGTTAGATAGACCGGGATGACGGAGATTCCTCCTTGATAGCCTGTCTGGTCTGCTGTAATCAAAGATACCTCTATCCCTTTCTCATTCAACTTCTCATGAACTTCCGTACAATTCTTAGCTGTCCTTCCCACAAGAGCAATACTGTGGGCTCCTGAACTTTGTATTCGTTCCAAAATCGATAGAACTTTTTCCATTCGCTCAGTCTTATTCACCTTTATCTCCCTGACCGGTTCACCGCTTCGGAAAACAGGCTTCGCAAGCCCGCTTGTATTGCGCATGTTTTGTAAAATCCGGTTGGCATATTCGATGATCTCCAATGTAGATCGGTAACTCCTCTCCATTTGGACATATTTCATTTTGCCTTCTCCGAATACATCGATAAACTCTTGCCATTTTTCAATCCCTCTATAGGAATGGATTCCCTGTGAGACATCACCGAGAATTGTAAACGAATCCTCCCGTACATTCGATTTCAACACTTCGATATGAAAAGGTGAGAAATCCTGGGCCTCATCAATGACCAAATGCTGATAGATGAACTGTTTATCCATACCAAATAGTGTTTGGTGGATCCAAATGAGTGCGGGTAAGTCTTCTGCACTAACTTCCCTTTTATTCATCCGCTTTCTTGTATCTGCAATGATTTCAGCAGGTAGATAGTCTTGAAGAGGACGAGCGAAATCTTGTATCCTCGTTTTCTTGTAAAGTTCTTTATAAAATGTGAAAGCACTGTAATCTGGCCAGGCTTTCATATAAGCTTTAATTTGTTTATCCGCTGTTTTCTTTCGTTCTTTCCGTTCATGAGGCAGCATCTCATCTACTTGTTGCTTCGACCATGATTTCAACCGTTTCAATATCCGGTTCCTGCGCATAGCAATCGGAAAATGCTTCTGTTCCTCATTCCATTTTTTTATGAAGGATGTTGACAAAACACAACCATCCCAGAGCTCCAAATCTGAATCCGGAATCATTTTCTTCTTAAAATCATCCAGTGCTTCCTCGATCACAGCTTTATAAGCCAGTGACCCTTTTAATCTTCCTGATTCCCGGGTCATGATGGCACCTTTTGACCTGCTGGAGAAAATACTTTCCAAATCATCCCTACCATCAGAAACCGTTACCTGTTCTACCAGGACCTCTACCGCCCATTCATTGAATGTAGTCTGTTGGATCCCCCCCACCCCTAGTTCCGGTAGGACATTTGAGATATAGTCCAGAAACATTCGGTTTGGCGCGAATATGATCATCTGATTCGCACTGAGATGATCTCTGTAATGGTATAACAGATAGGCTAGACGATGAAGTGCCACTGTCGTTTTTCCAGACCCTGCAACCCCCTGGATAATAAGCGGTTGGCTCTTTTCAGCTCGAATGATATCATTTTGCTCGGCCTGAATTGTAGAAACGATATCACGTAACCGATTGTCTTTCCGATCACCTAAACGGTACAGTAAAAATTCATCTGTCCCACCAGCTTCTGTACTGCCTTTTACATAGGTATCGACAACACGTTGGAGCTTCTGTTTACGTATGACCGCATTCCGTTTCAGATGGATATCCCCTTCAATCTTGCCTTCTGGCGATATATAGTAGATTTCCTCTTCTCCCCCACTATACGAATAAAAAAGGCTGGCCACAGGAGCACGCCAGTCTATAACCATAAGATCGTTCGACGCTTCCTTCGAAACACCAACCTTTCCTATGTAGATTTCATCTAGTTGGTCTTTTCCTCCTACATTGAAGTCGAGTCGTCCGAAAAAGGGCTCCTCCTCCGCTATCCGAAGGTTCTTTCGAGCTTGTTCCCGTCGCTCATCGAGAGCCTGCTCCGTAATATCCTCTCCGAAATACCTGGGGACTTTCTCCAACTTCTTTTTCTGACTTTCGATCTCTGCAGCTATTTTTTCGAGTTGCTGCTTCTCCACATCAAAGGCACTTTGAATCTTATTTTTCATGTTCAGTTACCTCCTTAGAGTTTTTCGTCTGAAAAGTCAGACGGAAAAATCATTTTACCAGAGTTTGGAACTGGCAACAAGATAAACTTACAACACATTCAAATAAAGAACCCCTGCCAAATTTAAAGAAAAGTTGGCAAAGCCAAGCCTTGGCGCAGGCTGAGCCTTAGTTCGCTAGTGAAAAAATGCCTGGATCTCCCATAAGAGATCCAGACATTCCTTTTTGTCGCATCTTACATCTTTTATTGAAATAGTTCTTCTTTCATTGCTTCACTGATCTGGTCAAGTGCTTCTAGTGTGGAAACGTCGCCATCGAGCAGTGGAATGAAAATTTTCTCCTGTTGATTGAATTTCTTATCAATCATTTGGATATATTCCTTTTCCTGTTCCTTTCGTTTACGGAGGAAAGAACTGTCTTCCATATCAGGTAAGAGCTTGTTGACCACGAGTGTATTGACGAGCAGATCGTGTTTTCTCAACGTTTCCACTGCTTTCTCCGTTTCTAAAATCGGAAGCCGTTCTGCGTTCAATACAAATACATACTCCGTCAGTTCATCATCCAATAATATTTTCCGAACTTCAGCAAAACGCTCTTTCCTTTTATCA
This sequence comes from Alkalihalobacillus sp. TS-13, assembly GCF_019720915.1. Classification (GTDB taxonomy): domain Bacteria; phylum Bacillota; class Bacilli; order Bacillales; family Fictibacillaceae; genus Pseudalkalibacillus. Next base: position 136,794 of record NZ_JAHKSI010000005.1, on the reverse strand, counting down.
AGGATGTCATAGATCGGGTCCTCTACCGGTTCCCCGTCTCCCATCCAGGCAGAAAAGTTTTTATTCAAGTTTTCCCGTCTTTTCAGCATCCCGTCGATCCAGGCTCCCATCAATTCCGGCAGGGTCAACAGCCTGATCGTATGCCCAGTTGGAGCTGTATCGAAAACGATCGTATCAAACGAACCTTTTTCATCTAAAATAATCGACACGAGTCGATCGAACATCGCTGCTTCATCGGCCCCAGGAGAACTTCCAGCAAGGTCGATCTGACGATGGACTTCCTCTACCATTTTCGCTTTGACAAGACCTTTCAGGTTATCTTTTACGCCATCAAGATATCGTTTTGTTTCTTCATTTGGGTCGATTTCAATCGCAAAAAGGTTTTCCGTCAAACGCTTCGGCTGTCCAGATAACCGTTTATGGAAAATGTCTCCTACATTATGAGCCGGATCAGTAGAAACCAACAACGTTTTCTGCCCTTTTCTTGCTGACGTCAATGCAAAAGCTGAGGCAGACGTCGATTTCCCCACTCCACCTTTTCCACCAAAAAATACGATTTGCTTATTTACAATCTTTTTCACTCGCCACACAACCTCTCATCAACAACAACGAATTCCTTCCAGTGGTGACTTTTCCATTCCCATTCGTAGATGCCAATCATGAAACTTTTCCAGAATCGATGGATACAGTTCGAGTGTATAATAGGAAACTGGATTCGGAATTCCGAGCAATTCTGAAAAGCATAACAATAAAAACAGATCATCCTCATCACGAAGCTCCCGCTTGATCTCTGTCTTATGATTATGGCTTAATATTTCATCATATAATTCGATCAGTCTTTTAAAAGACCACTTCGCTTCAGTCATCATCAGTCACCCCGCTAGTTCATTTCTTGTTGTATACGTTTTAATAGTTCATTGTTCGACTGGCGATATTTATTAAGCCACCGTCCGTTCATGAAAACCGCTCCACGACGGGCTCTCCAAAATAGATTCTTAAAAACTTCAAGTAATCCTATTCTACCATGTCGAACCTGACTAAACATATGAACTGCAATGGAGATCAGATTTCGTGGATCTGCATAAACCACGTTCACTTGATCCCCATATTCTTTTACAATTTGCTGATACAATACACCGATTTCTTGCATCTCTTTCCGATCATCTTCAAATTGATCTGACATACTGATGAACCCGTCACCAGATACACCTCCGCATCAGCCTCCACCGATCTCAGGGAAGACACGTATGACAAGGATTTCGTGTTTCATCATCGATCACCCTTTTCACTTCATTCAAAAGGGGAGCAGTTTCCCGCCCCCCCTCAAGCCATCAATTTATCAAGCCGTTTTATCCATATCTGATGGATCTTGTTTTTTACTCAGGACTTGGAAAGCTTCTATAATGATCCATAGAGCGAATCCAAGAATCAACGCACCGAAGATGAACAACAAGACATTCGTATCTGCTGCTCCGGCGCCAGACCATTCGAAAATGACCTGTTTACCCATCGCCCAGACAGTCATGAACAGGACGAACACCATCGGAATGAATGTTGGCATGAAGTTCCGTCCTTGCTTTTTCAACCAGATGGAGACAAGAAGCAAACTGATTCCTGCTAATAGCTGGTTGGATGTACCGAATAACGGCCAAAGCAAGTATCCGCCAGATCCGAATCCGTTTGGTCCTTCTGGAAGAAGCACAAGCATTGCACTTGTACCAACAGCGATTGTTGTTGCAACATGTGCTTTCGTCAATGCTGGTAGTTTATATTCAGTTCCAAGCTCTGAAATGATGTACCGCATCAAACGAACTGAAGTATCAAGTGAAGTTGCCGCAAAACTGATGACGATGACGGCTACGATCGTTGACGCGATATTAGCAGGAATTCCTACACCTGATGCAAGTACCCCAGCACCGCCGATGAAGTTTCCTAGCCCTCCAGCACTCGCTGCAGCGAAACTGTTATAAGCTGCTGTGAAATCAGCTCCAGTTGCAAAGAACGTTGTTACGGCGATGATTGCAAGTAACGCAAGCATCCCTTCCCCGACAGCCCCAAGATAACCGACGAATTTAGCATCCGATTCCTTATCAAGCTGTTTAGAGGAAGTTCCAGATGCGACTAGACCATGGAAGCCTGAAATCGCGCCGCAGGCAATCGTAATGAATAAGAGCGGCCACATCGATATATCAGCACCTGAATTTACCGCTGGTGCAGTAATTTCAGGGTTTGTGAAGAGAACTCCCAAATAAAGGATGACCAAACCAAGTACAAGTTGATGAGAGTTGATATAATCCCTTGGCTGCAATAGCTTCCATACAGGTAAAGTAGAAGCGATATACACATAAACCATCAATACAATGATCCAGACGAAGAACGCCATCGAGACACCGTTCAATCCGAACATGACAGTGTTTTCTTCTCCGCCAAACCATTTAACAAGGTCGATTTGAAGGACGTCGAATTGAGAAGCGAGAATAGCAGCTCCATACATGAAGGCAAGTGCAACTATAGATGGAAGCAACATGCTCCGACTTTTTTTATAGACGGCATATCCCATCCAAATAGCTAATGGTATCTGGATGAAAACGGATAGAACCGAAGCTGGGAAGCTGACAAACAGATTAGCGATGACCCATGCAAACACTGCGTTAACCATCAATACGAGAATCAAGATGATGAATAAGAACAGAATCTTCGCTCGATGACCGATTAATTTGTTTGCAATGGTACCAACAGATTGACCTTTGTTACGTACAGATAATACGAGTGCTCCGAAATCGTGCACACCGGCTGCGAATACGGTTCCTAAAATGACCCATATCACTGCCGGGAGCCAGCCCCAATAAACGGCAATCGCCGGACCGACGATCGGTGCCGCTCCAGCTACTGAGCTGAAATGATGTCCCCATAATACAAATCGATTTGTAGGAACAAAGTCGACCCCATCTTTGTATTTATGTGCAGGAGTCACATAATTTGCGTCAAGCTTGTAAATCTTTTCAGCTATGAATTTTGCATAATAGCGATAGCCTAGTAAAAAAATGCTTATTCCAATTACTGCTAAAAGTAAACTACTCATTACCTACCCCTCCCTTGTCTCATTACTACTATCGTAGGCAAAGACGTAACCGCTGTCAATATAATTAAAGAAAATTCAGAATGTTGGTATTTATAGGATAATTGAAACAGGACGTTTTTGGCAGTTTTGGCCGTAGAAACATGGTTTCTGGTCGCAGTCTACTGAAATTGGCAGTATTCTTTATGTGGCATCCCGAAGGCTTATACTTGAAGCGTTTAATTTTTAGTAGATTGACGTAGGACCAATTCAGGGGAGTAGATCACGCTTTTCACTTCTTCCGTATTTGAAAACACAAAAAACCTGAATGAGACACCTTTTTGAAGTGCCTATCATTCAGGTTATAGTCTGTCTACAAAATGAAGTCAATCTTCATTCATCTTCACTTTGTTAAACACTACTGTTGAATCCCATACGTTTAAGCCTAAATACCCCTCTTTAAATGTGGAATCCTTTATGTCAATCACTAGCTTTTTGTCCAAATAAACCTTTATATGTTCACCTTTCGTTTCTACCTTTATGCGATAATCCCGATTGGCATTTAACTTCAACTTACCATCGTCATTGTAGGTTGCCAGGTCAATTCCCTTTCCATCCAAAAATTTGATAAGTTTGACTTCATTATTTTTTACATCAATATTGGCTGCATATCCGTTTTTTGCATCAGGATCAGAACGAAAAACCAAAGCTCCTGCGCCTACTAAATTATCAACTAAATCTTGTTCAGGGTCATCCGGATGGGAGTCGGAATCCAGCACTTTAATATCGGCTTCATACTGAAAATCATGTCCTTCTTGAGCCGATATGTTAAAAGAATCGCCACTGCTTTGGCCTTGTAATCCTTCCCTCGTCTTTGCCCAGCTCCCCGAAACAGGCTTCCAGCCGGTTAAATTTGTTTTAAAACGATTCTTATCTTTCCAAATACTCTTTAATGGATAAATTTCCAACGAATTTAAGGTGACCTCTCCATCTTCACTATATATCTCCAACCCTTTACTTGATGGATCAGGAAAAATTTGATCGGTGATTACAATTTCTCCATCTGTTCCGAATACTTCAACAGCTGAGCGATCAACAAAAATATGCATTTTTACTTTACCATCTGAAGCTGTTAGCGGGCCAGCATGCCTATCTACAACATGATCACCATAGTCAAAATCATCGGAATTTGCACGATCAACAAAGAGCTGTTCCCCTGCAAGATCGTACCCTATTTTAGTGTATTCTTCTCCATCCCCTTTTCTGACTTTAAAACCAAACTCCGATGCATTCGTATTAGAAACATCGAATTCGGCGATCATTTCATACGTATCTCCTGAGAAATTAGAAAGAAGGCTGCTGTTGTTTGAAATTACTACATTATCATAGGAAGTCATTTGACTATTGTTTTGAATACTTTTTAGAGAAACAGGCGTTTGTTTTAAACGAGTTCCCTCTTCGGTTTGAGTGAGTTCCATTGTGCGCGGTAAAGACATCGAACTTCTCCACGTTGAGGTAGGTGTTTTATGAGCATACTGCCAGTTGCTCATCCAGCCGAGCCAGTATTTTTCTCCATGATCTCCTTCGATCCCACTCCAGTCAACGGCAGCATAATAATCCGCTCCGTAATCACTCCATAGTACTTTATCTGGTGGATTCTCATTGGTAAATGTTATTCCATCAAAGCCACCAACAAAGTATTGCATACCAGATCCACCAGCAGGGCCCCCGTCATTAATACTTACTTGCAGGACCCACTTCGTGTTATTGGGATCTCCATCAATCGGAAGTTCCACTAATGTCGGGCATTCCCAGATGCCGCCATTACTTCCGTGGGTTGAATCAATCCACTCTCCTGATACCGCTGTCCACTCTTCAATCGTCCCGCTTTGTTTGGAATCATTTTTTTCGGGCTCTTTAGCTACCTGGTCGACCTCATCAGGAATCGGTCCTTCATTATAAACATTGAAATCATCGATGTTGATATGACCCCACCCGCCAGTAGCCTGATCCACTGCTTTAATATAGAAAACTTCTCCCACATATTCAGAAGCATCCCAGACATAACGCTTATATGTTTCGTCATCTTTAAACTTCGTGTTAGCCTGGCGGATTAGTTCCTGTCCGTCAGAAGCTCTAACCAAGGATACATAACGGTTGCTGATATCATTCCCTCCGCCTAACAGAAAGTTGATTTCCCCGGACCCACTTAATTTGAAGTAGGAAGAACGCAACTCGCCTATTGCATGATCCCCCTCATGAAGGTCGGAAAATCCCCATAAATGATAATTCCCTTGAGGTTCAAACGGTCCACCCCAGTAGTTGCTTACATCGGTAACGTGATCATCTGTAAAGGCATTTCCTTTCATAGAGGTCCATCCTGTCAGATCGCCTGTTTCAAAATCATGATTGGCGATTACCATATCAGAAGTTCTGATGTTTTCCCCCTTTTTTACATTTTGAAATAGTGTGGTAGAGTTCCATACATTTAACCCAAGGTACCCATCTGTAAAAGTGCCATCCTTAAGATCATGAATGAGGGTGTCATCAACATAGACTTTTATATGATCGTCATATGCATCGATTTTCAGGCGATAAGTCTGGTCCGTCTCAATACTCATCGATTTTTCAGCTAAAACAGTGATTTTCCCGTTCTCGATCTTCATCAGCTTCGCCACATCGTTTAAAGCATCAACATTGGCAAAGTAGCCGTTTTTTACACCTTGATCAGCACGGAAAACGAGAGCTCCAGCTCCACCTTCTCCTTGATCTTTTGATACTTTGACTTCCGATTCGTACAAAAAGTTATCGGCGGTTTGACCACTCAAAGTAAAGGCATCTTCTCTAGAAGCCCCTGTTTTCCCCTCTAAGGAGTCTTCCCATGATCCGCTGATCGCCTTCCAGCCAGACAAATTAGTTACGAAATTGGATGTATTTGTAAATTCGACGTTACGAAATGCAGCCGTTGAGCCACTGGATATCAACCCATAATATCCATGGGCAAATGATTGGTCATTCTGCTGTATCATAAGCTGATCATCCACAAAGACTTTTATATTGTCACCATCAGCCACTGCCTTGACGTGATGCGTCGATGAAGTTTTCACGTCCATTGGTTCACGAGCCAGCTCTTCTACCTCACCATTCACGATTTTACTGAATGTCACGCGATCATTTTTTGCATCAACATTGGCGATGTACGCATTGTTTCCTTCTTTGTCCGATCGAAAGACTAATCCGCCGGAACCCTCCCGGCCATTCTTTTCATTAAGCGTTATATCACCTTCATAACTAAACGAGCTTCCGGTATAGTCGGACATAGCGTACGATACCTGATCAAGACTATTGGATTGGATACCGCCATCTGGACCGAATTCACTTGCAAATTCCCATTCTTTTAAATTGGGAGACGTATAAAACATAATTTTATTTTTGGCTGCAAGCGACATTACCCACTTGCTGGAATCTTCATGCCAGAAAACCTTGGGGTCACGCCAATCTGCGACAGGAGGATCCGGCATCACCGGGTTACCTTCATACTTTTCCCATGACCTTCCCTTATCAAGACTGTAAGCAAGACTTTGGACTTGTCCATTTGGGCCGGAGTGGGTAAAAATAGCGACCATTGCTTCCTTCCCAAAACCTGCTGTATTCTCCCAATCTATAACGGCACTTCCTGAGAATATATGGCCATGTTCGTCAGGATATAGAGCAATCGGAAGGTGCTCCCACTTTACAAGATCTTTACTAACCGCATGCCCCCAATGCATCGGTCCCCAAGTTGTGCCATAAGGATAGTACTGGTAAAACAAATGGTATTCTCCTTCGTAATAAACCATCCCATTCGGATCGTTCATCCAGTTTGCTTCAGGAGAAAAATGAAATTGATTCCGGTAGGGCTCTTCATAATATCCTGACTCATCCGCAAGCACATTTGCCGGCACACCTACAATAAGCAAACAGAGCAACAACGAAAGCCTTCTTTTCCATACAGATTTATCCAAATGGTAATTCATCTCCTTCCTTTAAATTTTTTAGGAACGTAACCGGTCGATTAACACTGCTGATACAATGACTCCCCCCTTGACGACAAGTTGCCAGTAATAACTGACGTCCATTAGCGTAAGACCATTAGTAATGACTCCCATAATCAACACTCCAATGATGGTGCCTTGAATCTTACCGACACCGCCTGTTAATTTTGAACCACCTAAAATTACCGCTGCGATGGCATCAAGTTCATACATATTTCCTGCCGTCGGCTGACCTGAGTAAAGTCGGCCAGCGAGTACTACACCGCCTAAACCAGCGAGTAAGCCGCTGATAGAATAAACATTAACCAATGTCTTTTTCACTTTGATCCCAGTTAATCTAGCCGCTTCTTCATTTCCGCCAATCGCATAAATATGGCGTCCAAACATCGTGTATTTTAAAACAAGAAACATGACGATATACACGAGGATCATTAAATAAATGGGTGTAGGGATCGATAAAATAGAACCTGACCCAATGAATCGAAAGGTAGTAGATTCTAAGACAACCGGATAGCCTCCACTTGTGACATAGGCCAGTCCTCTAACGTAGGTCATACTCGCTAAGGTAACGATAAAAGCAGGCAGGCCGATTTTGGCTGTAAATACGCCATTAATGAAACCCACAAGATAACCAGCTCCAACACCGAGCAGCATGGCTAAAATCGGATTTATTCCTGTTTGGGAAGCCATGACCGAAACGACTCCGGATAGGGCTACAATGGATCCCACGGATAAATCAATACCACCGGTCAAAATAACAATCGTCATTCCTGCAGCTAAAATGGCAGTAACCGATACTTGTTTTAGGATGTTTGTCAGATTGGACGAGTCTAAAAAGTTTGGTGCCATTACGCTCATTACTATACATAGTAAAATTAAAATAATGACCATCCCAAGCTGATTCCAGACGGTTGAAGCCTGATGACCGAGCTTGAATCGGGGCTGGACAGGCGGCTGGGCCGCTGGCTGCTGATTAGTCGACAGAATTGATTTCATCTTTATTCCCTCCCGTTGCGTAATGCATAATGCGTTCTTGAGTAGCTTCATTTTTCTGAAGGTGTCCGGTGATCCTTCCTTCATTCATAACCAAAATCCGATCACTTATCCCGATGACTTCAGGAAGTTCAGAAGAGATCATCAAAACTGCGAGCCCTGCATCGGCAAGTTCCGAAATAATTTTATGAATTTCCGTTTTTGCTCCTATATCTACACCACGTGTTGGCTCGTCGAGCAGCAGTACTTTAGGGTTTGTTGACAGCCACCTGGCAATGACCGCCTTTTGCTGGTTCCCGCCGCTCAAACCAGAAATTGACTGATCGGGTGAGGCTGTCTTGATTTTTAAGTTTTTGATATACACGTCAGCTGCATGGTTTAAAGAATTCCAATTAATTTTTAAGCTCTTTTTATGCTTTTTTAGTTCCGCCAGCAAGATGTTTTCTTTTACAGACATATCAAGAAATAGTCCTTGTTCCTTACGGCTTTCTGGCACGAGGGCAATCCCATACTTGATTGCCTCGATCGGGGACTTGATTTGAACCTTTTCTCCCGCTACCCAAATTTCTCCCTGAAGAATATCCGAGGCGCCAAAGATCGACCGGACAAGCTCTGTTCGACCTGCCCCGACAAGTCCTGCAAATCCGACAATTTCTCCTGGATAGATCTGAAAAGACAGATCCCTTACAAAAGTATTATCACTTAAATTCTTCACTTCTAATGCAGGGTTTTCTTTATCCCCTGCTTTTATATCGTTTCCTATCGACCTTTGAAACAAGCCTTTCAGATCACGGCCAACCATTAAACTGACTAAATGATCCGTGTTCGTTTCTTGGATAGGACCACTTTTAATCCACTCTCCATCACGCAAAACGGTATAACGATCGGAAATTTTAAAAATTTCTTCCATCCGATGGGAAATATAGACGATCGCAACACCCTGTTTTCTTAAGTCCTTTATGATTTCAAAAAGCCTGTCAATTTCTTTATCCGTTAAAGAGGCAGTCGGTTCATCCATAATCAAGACTTCAGCTTTGTATGAGAGGGCTCTTGCGATTTCCACCATCTGCTGCTGGGCTACACTTAACGTCGAGACTAGTGTTTCTGGCTTTAAATCTGATCCCATGGAAGTCAACACTTCCTTTGCCCGTCTATGTACTTTTTCCCAGCGCACCATACCGAATTTATTTCGGGGGTATTTTGTTCCCATCAAGATATTTTCACTGATGGTCAAGTTAGGGGCTAAGTTAAGTTCCTGATGGATCACACCAATACCCATTTTTCTTGCTGTCATCGGGTCCTTCCAGGTAACTTGGTCAGTTTTATAAGTGATTGTTCCACTGTCTTGGTCAGGCATATAAACGCCCGATACTATTTTCATTAATGTGGATTTTCCGGCTCCGTTCTCTCCCATTAAGGCGTGGACTTCACCAGGGTATAGCTCGATGTTTACATTTTTCAACACCGTTGTGCCAGAAAAAGTTTTATTAATCCCTTCCATCTTTAAAATAGGCGTTCTTGCCTCTACTTTTTCCTGCATAATCATAGCTTTCACCCTTCCTTGATTGAAATGACGGCCCTTGTTGAAACCACAAGGACCGTACGTTCGATATAAAGATTACCAACCTTTATAGGAATCTAAGTTGTCTTGAGTCACTAAATCTACTGGGATTTTGATCACTTCTTCGATAGATTCGCCATCCAATACCTGGATCCCAACATCCATAGCTTTTTTGACCATTTCACTCGGATTCTGGGCCGATGTTCCTGCAATCGAACTTCCCTCTTTCTTCATCGCTTTAATAACATCAGGAGAGCCATCGACACCCACAATGTAAAACTCATCCTGGCGGCCAGCTTGCTGCTGTGCAATCTCAGCCCCAATGGCTACAGGGTCGTTGTTGGCAAAAACAGCATCAATGGTTCCTGGCTTATTCGCCTGCAGAATGCTCTCCATCACCTGCAACCCTTTTTCACGGTTTCCTTCGCCATTTTGCTTAGCGATCACTTTAATATCAGTTCCTTCAATCGTATCTTCAAACCCCGCAATCCGATCTTTTACAGCGGTAACAGGAGGTCCGTCAATTACAACGACATTTCCCTTTCCACCAAGATCTTCAATCATATATTCAGCTGCGAGAACTCCTGCCTGGTAGTTATCAGAGGTAACCGTACCTTCAATCCCTCCACCAGCCCCGACATCAACGCTAATGACGGGGATTCCGGCTGCATCTGCTTGAGCGACAGCCCCGGCGATTCCCTCAGAATCAACAGCATTCAATAAAATAAGATCCACCCCTTGGGTAATGAAGTCCTCTATTTGAGAGGTTTGCTTAGCTAAATCTGCATCAGCCGCCTGGATGATAATTTCAGCTCCTAATTCTTCCGCATATTCTCCAGCAGCTTCACTCATCGACACGAAAAACGGGTTTGCCAGATTGTTGAGCGTCAATCCGATCTTAAGATCCCCTTTTTTGTTGCCAGCGCTTTCATTTTCCTGCCCAGAAGTTTCGTTATTTCCACATGCAGACGCGAATAGAAGCAGAATTCCCATTAAAATTACACCGATCTTCTTTTGTTTGATTTGCATTTTTATTACTTCCCCCTCGATGGATTATTTTCAGAAATCGATGAATACGCTTACAAATGAACGAACATTCTCCCTCCTTTCTAATCACCGTTACACATATTTCATTTAGCCGATTAAAGGAATGATTTTGTTATATGTGTAATAAATCCCAATATTGGTTGTGATTGTTTATGCTTATTAATGATGATATATGCGTATTTGATGATTGTCAATAAGTTTTCTAAAAATTAAAAATATAACGAATCTCTTTATAAATCCCTACTTAATGCTCTTTCCCATGATTATTCTCATCATACAGTTTGAATTAATTTGATTACTTATGCTTATTTTTAGCCACATGAAGATAAATGTGTATGATCGCAAGTCAAAAATCAGGAATCGCGCAATCATCTTATTACTTTAAGACTTCGAGATTAGTCTATAATGATAAAAAGAAAACGTTTACGAAGGGAGAATTGCTTCATGTTTATGGAAGAGCGTAAAGCGCAAATTCTTGAATACTTACGCCATATGTCTCGGGCGTCCGTTCATGATTTAAGTCAGCAATTTAATGTTTCAGAGTCTACGATCCGAAGGGATCTTAAAGAACTTGAGGAAACAAATAATATTAAAAGGACACATGGCGGTGCCATCCTCTTACAGCCGGTCGGTTATGAGGCATCAATCGGAGATAGAAAAAAAGACTATATCGCAGAAAAGCAAGCCATTGCTAAAAAAGCGGTAGAGTTCATTAACCCAGGCGATGCCATCCTTCTAGATTCAGGAACTACAACTTATGAACTTGTAAAAGAGTTAAAGACCTTTTCCAATCTTTCCATTGTGACCAACTCGATCATTATCATGCAGGAGCTGGCAGATATTCCTGGCTTGGATGTAATGCTGCTAGGCGGTAATTTACGAAGAGAAACATCTGCATTGGTCGGACCTTTTGCCGAACAATCGCTCAATATGATTCGAATTGATAAAGCATTTATTGGTACTAATGGTTTGGATCTTAAAGAAGGTATCATTACCACACCTAACCTAACCGAGGCTCGTATTAAGCGTATGATGATCACGAACTCCAGGCAAACCATCCTATTGACTGATCATAGTAAAATCGGCAAGGTGAATTTTGCTAAAGTTGCTGACCTATCCGATATAGACTTTTGTATCGTAGACGATAAAGTACAGGACCATTTCGAAGAGGAAATGAAGCGTAATGGCGTGAACGTACATATCGTAAAACTTTAAAACTATAAGAATATTTAATTCTCCATTCTCACAAAAAAGAGGATCCTATTAATGGAGCCTCTTTAGTGATTACACCTCTTTCGTTTCTATGAAGCTTAAAGCCAGCCTCTCCATCTTCCCGGATATTTCACTAATTTAAGGATGAGAACTTAGCCCTCCTTTTCCCCATAAATTCCATCATCTAGATAGTCAATTTGTTTCATTTTTTCAATTCTATATAACGTTTACATTTTTTTGTGAGCGTTTCCGAAATCAGGTGCTCAGCGGATTACCCCTACTATGTACTATACGCTACGGCATGATTGACGCTTTTTACATGTTTGTTATAGTTTAGGATATTATGAATTTCTTTGCTATTTAATAGAGTAGTCCTAAACCATCTTTCAATCAAATCCACTCTCAACGTATCCATTATCTTGCTATAAGTAAAATATTTTTCCATTGGTCCTCTCGTGAAAGGGGCGCTTTGAGATGAAAAGCATTCAGCGCCGGTTATTGTTAATGCTGCTTGTGTTCATCATCCTGCCCTATTTTTTGTCTGTTTTTTTAATTTACAGCTATACGAAAAATAGTGTGGAGCAGAATGAACTCGAAAACAGCCGGGCACAATTGCAGGAGAGCTCAGAAGAACTCAATCAATACTTTGAGGAAATGATCAACCTCCCATACATCCTGTATCGTGACCCTGAGTTGTTCCGGATATTTAATAATGATGTAGATGATTCAGCTTACCTAGAGAAAAGCTTAAAAAATTACTATTTGATGCGGAGCGAAATCCGGCAGGTACGGCTTTATTTAAATCAGGATAGGGAATCCATCGCTGTATATAATGGAATGGTCAGTGCGCGAAAATCAAAACCTGATTTTTTAGATCAGGACTTGATGAACAAACTCTATCATTCGAACTTAAAGTACATATTAGAACCGCCTCACCCTATTGAGAATTATAATAATGCAGCGATTGTTCCCCAGTCAGACAACACTGTGGTCATAACACTCCATCATAAAATAGTAGATGTGCTCACAAACGAATTTCTCGGAATCCTGACTACTGACATCGATTCAGATATGTACACTCAAATATGCAATAACCTAATTCAGGAAAACGAAGAGACCGTGTTACTGGTTGACGAAAACGATCAAGTGATTTATGCAAACAACCGTAGTCTTATCGGCAAGCCCGTGACTGCTGAGCTGCAACAGCAAATGAAAGAAGATGGCGGTAGGGGTGATGATATTATCTTATCAAGAACTTTATCCAGCCCACTCCATCAATGGAAATTGGTGAAGATCACGCCTAGTGAAATCTTATTTCATGATGTCAGGAAAACGGCCTATACAAGTATATTGGTCGGGATAGGTGTAGGTTTATTAGGGTTGTTGATGATCAGTATGATTACGATTCGAATTACCCATCCGATCAAACAACTGACTCAAAAAGTACGCATGATAGAAGGCAGTGAAATGAACGTTCCCTTTGATGACTCTAGACAAGACGAAATCGGTTATTTGGAGAAACATATGAAAGATATGATGAATCGCATTAACCTTCACATTGATCGTGAATATAAGCTTGAGATTGAAAATAAGGAAAACCAATTCAGAGCTTTAAAGGCCCAAGTGAATCCTCATTTCTTATTCAATGCCCTGCAATCAATTGGTGCAGTTGCTTTAAGATCAAAGACGCCTAACGTATACCGTCTCGTAACGTCTTTATCGAAGATGATGCGTTACTCCATACAGGCAGACGAGTGGGTACTCGTACAAGATGAAGTGAATTATATTGAATCCTATCTCACCCTGCAAATGGAACGTTTCCGAAATAATGTGAATTACTCCATAGAAATGAACGAAACGGTTCTTAATACGACGATACCCAGTATGATTCTTCAGCCACTCGTTGAGAACTTTTTTAAGCATTGTTATGAAAAGGGCAATTATAAAGCTCGTCTATCAATACGCGGGGAAATACAAGACGGCTTCTTACACCTTATCGTAGAGAATGACGGAGAAAGTCTGCCGGAGAAACAGCTCCAAATGTTAAGGAAAAAAATATATACAGATCCTCATGAAAGCTTATATTCACATAAACATATTGGTTTAAAAAATATTCATGATCGTTTGGTTCTTAATTACAACAAAAGGGCAGGGTTAGAAGTAGACACGGATCAAGGGCAAGGGTTCCACGTGAAGATTTTCATTCCCTGTCCAATCCAAACGAGTTCAACAGCCAATGTATGATAGCCAGTTTCATATACGGAGGAGGGATAGTTTTTGAAGGCTTTAATTGCTGATGATGAAATGAATGTACGCGACGTCCTGCGCTATTTAGGACAATGGGACCAGCACGGCATAACTGAGATTTTAGAAGCAAGCGATGGTCAAGAAGCAAAAACAATTATTGATGAATCTCAACCTGAACTGATTTTTACGGATATTAAAATGCCAGGAATGACCGGAATAGATATCATAGAATGGCTCGACGGCATTTCTTATCCCGGTAAGGTCATATTCATTACAGGGTACAACGATTATTCATTTATGCGCCAAGCGATTAAATACAGCAGTTTCGATTATCTTTTGAAGCCGATAGAACCTGAGCCCTTTAACAAAACGTTATCTGAAGCAGTGGAAAGCTGGAAGAATGACCAAAAATCCCGACATTCGGATCAAACAGTCGATAAAGACTTAAAAAAGCTGTGGCTCAATCAAATAATGACAGCGGCTTGCATGGGGGAAGCTTTTGAACCAGATGACATCCTCCCATACCTCCCTACTGCTGATCAATATGAATTATCGTTAATTTCTTTTTATCAAATGCATCACCCTGATCCTTATGTTGATTTACTGGCAGACATGCTCGTTCAAAGAAAATTAGGAAATGCGTTTTCTCTACACTTTGATCGAAATCTTTGTCTTGTCATCAGCATTAAAGACGAATGGCTAACGATAGAAGAATGGATGAGTCAAGAATTTGATATACCTATTCGACTTGTGAGTGGTGAGCGATTATATTCATTAACGGATATTCCAAGCTCCTATCAAACTTTACAAACAGCCATCGATAATCACGAGTATCGGTCAAATCATCGAATGGATGATTTGGATACCCCCCGCCGAATAAAGGATATCGTTTCCTATGTAAATGATTTTTATATGGAGGAGTTGAGTTTGGAGAAACTATCCAACCTATTCTTCTTCAGCCGAGAACATATTTCAAGGAAATTCAAGGAAGAAACCGGATTGCCTTTGTCTAAATATATTACGAAATTAAGAATTGACCAGGCTAAAATTTGGTTAAAAGAAACAGAAGAAACCATTTACTCGATTTCTTTATTGCTAGGCTATCAAGATGAGAAATATTTTTCGAAACTGTTCAAAAAGGTCGTAGGCGTCACACCTTTTGAGTTTCGAAACAAAAGACAGCAATTTGTCAGCAGATCGTTTACGGAATAAGAAAAGAGGTGACAGAATGAAAAAAGTCTTACTTTTATGTTTAATCGGAACGCTGAACCTATCTCTTTCAGCATGTCAGTCAAAGTCTGAGACAAAAGAAACACCAATAAAAGAACAGGAAATTACACTAAAAGTAAGAAATCCAAAAGTAGAGATTGCTTCACAGTTTGAGCAAATGGTCCAGGCTTATGAAACGAATCATCCAAAAGTAAATATAGAAGTCTACACGGTCGGTGGGGCGATGGATGACTTTTCTGATCTTAAAGCCCAAATTGCTGCAGGTAATGGTCCCGATATTTTCACAAACCCCGGGTATGAAAACGCCAAAGTTTGGAGCGACTATTTAGAAGACCTATCTGATCAGCCATGGGTAGAGAATGCACTTGAAGATACATTAACGCCGATGAGATTTGATGGTAAAGTACTTGGAATGCCAATGAACCTAGAAGGATACGGCTTCATTTATAATAAAGATTTATTTAAGCAGGCAGGCATTAAGGCAATGCCTGCTACACTAACTGAATTGACAGTTACCGCTGAGAAACTGCAAGAAGCAGGAATTACACCTTTTGCCACTGGCTACTATGAGAAATGGAAATTGGGTGACCATCTTTTGAATATCGCATTTGCCCAGCAGGATAACCCAGCTGCTTTTATAAAAAACTTGAATGAAGGGAAGGAAACGATTCCCAACAATCCGAAATTCAAGGACCTCCTCCATTTGTTGGATGTCACTTTAGAATATGGAAGCAATGAACCACTCTCGACAGACTACAGTATGGAAGTAAATACATTTGCAGCTGGAGATGCAGCGATTATCCTGCAGGGCAACTGGATACAGCCTATGATCGACCAGCAATCCCCCGATATGAACATCGGCATTATCCCTATTCCCATTAATGATGATCCGGACAAGGAATCCTTAGTCGTTAACACACCTAGTTACTGGGTAGTCAATAAACAGACAACAGAAGAAAAAAAGAATGAAGCAAAAAAATTTTTAAACTGGATGGTTTCATCTGAAGAAGGAAAACGATACTTAACCGAACACTTAAAATTCATTCCCGCTTTTAAGCATATCGAGCCGGAAAATTCAGGTCCTCTTGCCGATCAAATCATACAGTATTATAAAAAAGGGCAAACGTTGTCCTCCAACTGGTTTGATTTCCCAGTAGGAGTAAGAAAAGAATTTGGTTCGGCCACACAACAATATATAAAGAACCAACTTAATAAGGAGCAACTATTGCAAGAATATCAAAAGTCCTGGGAAAAGGCTCAGTGAGTCCTCTCCAGGGCTTTTTTCACTCTCTCCTCTCCCCAAAATAGAACGAAAATCCTATATATCAAATCAAAGCTAAATTCCAATCAATATCCTCCATATCCAGATCCGCCCATCCCCCCCTATAATTTAAATTGTCAAACAGCGGAAAAACGAAAAAATAATCCGCAAAAAAAATATGGGAGGAAAGAATATGAACGTAAAAAGATTGGCCAAACAAGCTACAGTAGTCATGCTTAGCACAGCAATTCTGGCAGGAGGGGAAGGATTGATCGCGCATGCTGATTCCCGGGACCATAAAGAAGATTACGGAATTTCCCACATCACGCGTTCTGATATGGCGGACATGATTAAGCAGCACGATGATCATGCGGTCCCTGAATTTGACGCATCTAACATTCAAAACATTCCATCAGCTACAAAAACAGACGAGAACGGAAATGAAATTAAAATGGATGTTTGGGACACATGGCCGCTCCAAAACGCGGACGGTACAGTGGCCGAATACAATGGCTACCATATCCTATTCGGTTTAGCAGGTGACCCAAAAAATGCACACGACACATTCATTTACATGTTCTATAAGAAAGCAGATGAGAAATCCATCGATGCGTGGAAGAACGCTGGACGTGTATTCGACGATGAAGATAAATACAAAGCTGACGATAAATATTTGAAAGATCAGTCAGAAGAGTGGTCCGGTTCCGCTACCTTCACCTCTGATGGAGAAATTCGTTTATTCTACACCAACCGTACAGAATTTAATGAAGAAAAGGAGCTTTACGGTAAACAGACGCTAACTACTGCGCAAGTTAACGTATCTGAACCAAAACAAGGAACTCTTAATGTGGATGGCGTCGAAGATCATAAGTCAATTTTTGAAGGCGGCGATGGGTCTGTTTATCAAAATGTCAACCAGGCTTTTGGAAATGGAGATATTAACTATAATGAAAACCATACGTTAAGAGACCCTCACTATGTAGAAGAAAACGGCCGTAAATACCTGGTGTTTGAAGCCAATACAGGAACTGACTTTGGCTACTCTGGAGAGGAATCCCTTTACAACAAAGCGTACTATGGCAAGAGCGAAAAATACTTCCAGGATGAAAAAGCTAAACTGTTAGAAAGTCCGAAAAGAGAGTTTGCTGAACTGGCGAACGGAGCGATCGGCATTATCGAAATCAACGATGATTATACACTAAAGAACGTAATGGACCCATTGATTGCTTCCAACACTGTTACGGATGAAATTGAACGTCCAAACATTTTCAAAAAAGATGGTAAATGGTACTTATTCACAAGTTCACGCGGATCTAAAATGACGATTGATGGCATTGATGATGAAGATATCTACATGTTGGGATATGTGTCAAATTCATTAACCGGTCCATACAAGCCGATGAACAAAACGGGAATTGTTTTACACCATGACCTCGATCCAAATGATGTGACATGGAATTACGCACACTATGTAATCCCTCAAGAAAATAGCGATGAAACTGTTGTTACAAGCTATATGACAAATAGAGGGTATTTTGAAGACAAAAAGTCTACTTTCTCTCCAAGCTTTAAGCTGGACCTTAAAGGACCTAAATCTTCCGTTATAGAAGATGGAATCCTCAAACAAGGACAACTTACAATAAATGAAGAATAAGCTTAATAAGCTTTAGGATGAAAAGAAAATGCCGACTTCTCTAGGCATTTTCTTTTCTTTTCAATTAATCCATTATAAAAGCGGTGAGCAACTGATATGGTAAAGCAGAATCAAAGAAAATGGCTGTCTCGCTTCTCTTTTTCTTGATCATAGGCTTGTTTTTAATCTTTGAGCGACCAGACCATAGGGAAAAAGAACCACAAGAAAAGGAAACGTATCGTGCAGACTATCATTTTACAGCTCCGGATAACTGGAAGAATGACCCCCAAAAACCAATCTATCTGGATGGGAAATATCACTACTATTATCTCTATAACGGAGACTATCCCAAAGGCAACGGAACAGAGTGGCGTCATGCGACCTCTAAAGATTTAGTCCATTGGAAAGATGAAGGGGTGGCTATTCCTAAATACACGAATGAAAACGGGGATCCGTGGTCAGGTTCTGTTGTGGTAGACCAAAATAATACAGCCGGCTTTGGAGAAGAGGCTGTAGTAGCACTCGTTACCCAGCCTTCTGCAAATGGAAAGCAGGAACAGTATCTCTGGTACAGTACGGATAGAGGCCAAACGTTTACTTCCTATAGTGACCATCCGGTAATGTCGAACCCAGGAGCCGAAGATTTCAGAGATCCTAAAGTTATCTGGGATGACCAAGAGCAGAAATGGGTCATGCTCATGGCCGAAGGAACAAAAATTGGTTTTTATGAATCGAAAAACCTAAAAGACTGGAATTACACCAGTGGATTTCAGACAAAAGATATTGGGCTCGTAGAATGCCCAGACTTGTATAAGATGCGGGCAAACGACGGAACAGTGAAATGGGTGTTGGGCGTAAGTGCCAATGGCAAGTCGATCGGAAAGCCGAATACTTATGCTTACTGGGTCGGTAATTACAATGGTGATGAATTTATCCCCGATCACGAAGAGCCTGAATGGCTGGATTACGGTTTCGATTGGTACGGCGGCGTTACGTTTGAAGATGGGACAAGTGATAATCAGCTCAGCCACCGATATGCTTTAGCTTGGATGAACAATTGGGCATACGCAGACCATACCCCTACCCTCCAGGAGGATTTTAACGGATTGGATTCCATCGTTCGAAAAATAGAATTAAAAAAAGGTGATGAGGACTCCTATTACTTGGGTTCACAGCCGTTAGAAAAACTAAGTCAATTAACAGATTCCTCAGATTCTTATCAACAAATCGAGGTCGACGGCTCAAAAACAATTGGGGCAACTGGTACGGTTTACCAGATCGAAGCAGAGATATCCTGGTCGAAGATCGGGAACGTAGGGTTGCGTCTTCGGGAATCAGCCGACAAAACGCGTCATGTGGACGTCGGTCTTTCACCAAAAGACCAGTACTCTTATGTCAATCGAAAATCAACAGACCAGCCAGATAAAAGTGGTAAGTATATAGAAAGTATTGCTCCTTTTGATCCAAGTCAAAAAAAAGTTCACTTAAAGATCCTTGTAGATAAAACAAGTGTTGAAGTATTTATAGATGATGGTAAAGTGGTACACTCCAATCAGGTGTTCCCTCCACTAGAGGATAAGAACATCACACTCTATTCTGAAGGCGGCCCCGCAACTTTTGAAAATATAGAAATAAAATACTTCGACTCCATTTATGATTAAAACTCTAGCGTAGGTTTTTATGTCACTAACAAAACGTAAAGAGAGTTTTTTGGGGCTGTCTGATAAGTCCCTAAAATAAAACAAGGCCAAGTTGTTGGTTATTGTAGGGCTTGAAAGTAGGTGGGAATGTTCGTTTAGACTTGTTTTCTCCCTGATTTCCATCTGGAGATGAAGTCGTTTCCGTGTTATAATTTTCAGTAGTAATCGAAAGATTGCACATAAAAGATCGTCCCTTCTGTAGTGTAGGTGTGGTAACTTTCATTTTACAGGATTGGACGATTTTTTTGTGCTTTTTTATCAAGCAAATGAGAAAAGGGATGCCAGAAAGATCAGATTTCACTGACTTTCTGGACATCCTCTTCCCCATTGTGATTCTTATGGCAGAGTAACTGTTTTTGATTCAGTTGTCGTTTCTGTTTCCAGGTCCGTTTCCGCATCTGTTTCCTCAGTTACTTCTTCATCAGCATCTACTTCAGTTTCTTCGTCTTCTTCTACGTCTGTTTCTTCAGTAGTTTCTTCAGTAGTTTCTTCACCTGTTTCAGAAGTTGGGTCTTCGGTAGTACCAGCAAGAACAGCAGAACCTTCAGCAGCATGTTCTTTTGCGGTTTCACTAGCGTTCACATGTCCTTGTGCATTTGCTTTGTTTTCTGCAGAAACGTTAACTTCTTCAGTGACTTCTTCTGTGTCTGCACCTTCTTCTTTTGCTTCTTCGTCTGCATCTTCATTAGAATCTTCATCCGCATCAGTTTCTTCGTCTGCATCTTCGTCTTCTTCAGTTTTAGCTTCGACATCTGTTTCGACAGTTGGTTCTTCTTCAGAGTTTGTGTCTTCATCTGATTCAGGAGCAACCGAAAGATGAACTGCAGAGTTCTCAGCTGCATTTTCTTTTGCTACGTCACTTGCATGATAAGCACTGGATTTTGCCTTATTTTCTGAAGAGGGGTTGACCTTCTCTTCCTTTGGCTCTTCCGTTTCTTTGTCTTGTTCTGCGTCTTCTTCTACTTCAGTTTCTTTTGTTTCTTCTGTTTTCACATCAGAATCAGTTGGCTCTTCAACCGTCACGTTTTCTTCTTTAGGTTCAACTTCTGTTTCTACATCAGAATCTGCGTCTGTTTCAGAACCAGCTTGTACAGCAGAATTAGGTGCTGCATTTTCTTTTGCTTTTTCGCTGGCGTTGACGTGCCCTTGAGATTTAGCTTTGTTTTCAGCAGATGGATTATTCTTAACTTTCGTTTTAGATTCTGCTCTTCCTTCGTCATCTAATGCTTGGACTTTTACATCAGCTTTTTTCCCATTACCCGCTGCTTCAACAGAATCAATACCTACAAAAGTTCCAAATGCAAGCGCTCCTGCTAATACTAAAGATTTGACTACCATTTTTCCGTTAACTCGTACCATTAAAAATCTCTCCTTCTTCTCAGTTAAAATTTTTCATCCATTAAGCACTATGAGGAAGAAGGCTGGATTTCGGTGGTGGTGAAGGCGGTGCATTGATCCACTGATTATGTTCTCTGCGATGTTCAGCTAAGAAATCACGATCAAGTGTGACCAATGGACCTGTCCCTGAAAAAGATAAAGCATAGAAAAGAGAACCATTTCCAGATGTATTAGAAGATCCATCCTTATTTTGATTTTGTTTTGATAGTTTATATCCGGTTTGTGAATGTATCACAAATGGTGTATCAGCTGGACTTTCATCTTGTGGCAATGGCTGCTGATTAGACTTGGATTTTGCTGTGTCTCTAACTGCATTCGTTTGTTTGTCATCAGATTTCAAAGTGAGATTGTTTCTGGAATTCAGCTTCTCTTTTGATGGATGTTGTCCATCTTTTCTCTGTTTTGGTTCAGAAAAAGATGTATCTTTTAAAGGGTTAATGTCTTCACCACGGTCATTATGTACTGAGGTTCCGGATTGATCAGTGTCCTGGCTTGGTTTATTCGTTTGTTTCTTTATCTTAGAAACACCGTTCCCATCTGACTTATCTTTTGCATCCTTATTCGCATGCACCGATTTCCCTTTTTCCTGAGGTTGATCGACATTTTTAAGATCCGCTTTGGCTTGTTCAGGTAACTCCTGTTTTCCATTACGATCTGCATTTTCATTTTGTCGATTATTATTATCAGTGTTTTTTGAAGCGTTTTCATTTTTACGTTCTTCTGCTTGATTATCTGCCCCTACTAAAGGTTCAGGTAATTCATCTGGTTTTCCATTGTCGTTCGCCAGAACTTCAGATGGAACTAACAGACATGCTCCCGCAATAAGCCCTTTAACAATCAGGGTTTGAATTCGCACGTACTTCACCCCCTTTCAAGTCCCAATATTTATAATCTTCTATTGATTTTAGCAAATTATGTCGGGTGCTGACGGCAAAGTGAGACAAATAGCCATATAGGCCTACTTATTCCCTGAATATGTATGAAAAGGAAAAAGGCTGAACAAGTCAGCCCTTTCTTCGTTATTACTTCTTTAAAATCTTTTCGATCGTATAGGTGCCATTATATTGCTCAATTGTATTCAGCCATCCTATGACATCAACCGTATAAGTGCCGTCGATAACCTCAGGAATAGTGGTTTCTTCTGTCGTAGAAACTGCATTTCCAGAGGAACCAGCAAGCTCACCAGCTGGGTCGCGGACTTCTAGATCAAGATCATTAGTTGGAGATGTCCAATCGATCCGTACCTTCAGACTGACTGCATCATTATCAAGGGAAATATCATAGTAGTCATGCGATGCTGCTCCAGCTTCTGAGACACCTGCACCGAGAGTTCCTTCCCATGTTTCTTCAACAAAGTAAGTCTCATAGGTTTTGCCCGTTTTCTTATCTTTATATTTACCAATATTCGGGTTGGTTTTTTCAGCTGATTTTACAGCTTCGTATGCATTCACATAACCTGAACCTACCTCGTGATATTGATACCCTTCCATCGGTTCGGCCGTTCTTTGTAAAATATCCAATACGATATCCGGATGTAAATCAGGTTGCGCTTCTCTCATCAAGGCGACAATGCCTGAGATATGAGGGGTTGCCATACTCGTACCGCTTGCTGTCGTATAGTATGGGAGATGCTGAGGCTCGATAT
This sequence comes from Alkalihalobacillus sp. TS-13, assembly GCF_019720915.1. Taxonomy (GTDB): domain Bacteria; phylum Bacillota; class Bacilli; order Bacillales; family Fictibacillaceae; genus Pseudalkalibacillus. The sequence continues at coordinate 113,775 of NZ_JAHKSI010000005.1, read as the reverse complement.
AAGTGGCATCTGTTACAGAACCTAATGAATTCATGACTAAACCTGTTGATGATTTTGCTGCAACGATATCCACACCTGGTGCAGTGATATCCGGGTGTAGGACTTCATCACCTGGCACGCCGCGTGAAGAAAAGTCAGCAAGTTTTTTATCCTTTGTTCCAGCAGCCACTGATATGACCCAGGGGGCAGCTGAATACGGGTTCAAGGTGTTTTCATCCGGTCCTTCGTTCCCTGCTGCAAAGGTGACAATCATCCCTGCATCATGGGCTTTTTTACTTGCGACATTCACCGGATTGTTAGGTGAATACTCACCAGTCGTCCCCCAGCTGTTACTGATAACATCGATCCCATATTTTTCTTGATTTTCCAGGACATAATCAAAAGCTTCCAGGGACCATAAAATGTTGATCCCTTCTCCAGTTCCAAGCCCTATTAATTTAGCATCCGGGGCGATCCCTTTATATAATCCATCACTTGCTGTTCCTGATCCTGCAATGGTACCCGCGACATGCGTCCCGTGCCCAGAAGACGTATCCGTATTTGCCACATCTTCTAAATAGAGAGCTTCATCTGTAAATAGATTGCCTAAAAGAAATTTGACATTTTGTACAACTTTTTCTCCCAAAGGCAGATCCGGATGAGTCGCATCTATCCCGCTGTCTATTACAGCCACTGTCGTTCCTTCGCCTGTGTAGCCAAGATCATTCCAGACACGTTCAGCCCCGACAAGTTCACGGCTGTCTCGAAGAAAGTATTCCAAACTCTTATTATAGTAGACAGAAAGTGCATCCAGGTCTGATTCCAACACTTTTTGTACTTCTGTATTCGTCCCTTTAATGGCGATCATCGGGAGATTTTTATATGTTTTCGTCTTCAGACCAAGAGCTTTCACACTCTCTATTTGTGTATCTGTCGGCATGTTCTCGAAAGTGATGACGGCTTCAACAATCGTAGATTCACTAGTAGACGCTAATATATTCTGGAGCGTTTCATCTACTTCAACTGTATTAGCCCGAGCCTGATCCGTTGCCCCTGATAAAGAATATGCTAAAATAAGGACCAAAGTAAGGATCCATAAGCTTACTTTTTTCATGTCATTCCTCCTGATTTTGATATTTTTATATTTTCATACTTTCATTTTCCAAGAGATTACAAACAGTTACAATTCACCGTATGTTTTAAATCAGACTGGTCTAATGGTTTATTTATACTGTAGTCAATTGGTTATAGCGGAGGAATGATTACGGTAAATTAGTCATGGTTACCGTATAAAAAAGAGAGGCAGTTTTATGAAGCGCCTCTCATTGTATTGATGTTTGATTATTTTTCAACAGCTTTTACAGCTTCATAAGCATTTACATAACCTGCTCCTGCTTCATGAAGTTCATATCCATCCATAGGATCAGCTGTATTGGTGAGTGCATCGAATACGCCATCTGGCGTTAAGCCAGAGTTTGCTTCCAGCATCAACGCTGCTACTCCGGATATATGAGGTGTTGCCATGCTTGTACCGCTTGCAGTCGTGTAATATGGAAGGTGAGCTGCATCGATGTACGTGATGTCTGTCGTTGTGCCAAGAAGGTTCATCACTAATCCTGTAGATGATTTCGCTGCAACAATATCGACACCTGGTGCGGTAATATCCGGGTGGATGAGCTCATCCCCTGGAATCCCTCTTGAAGAAAAATCAGCTAGTTGTTTGTCCTTTGTTCCTGCAGCTACTGAGATGACCCAGGGTGCTGCAGAATAAGGATTAAGTGTATCGTTATCAGGTCCTTCGTTTCCAGCTGCAAAGGCTACAACCATCCCTGCATCATAGGCTGCCTTACTCGCTACATTGATCGGATCATTCGGAGAATAATCTCCTGTCGTTCCCCAGCTGTTACTGATGATGTCGATACTGTATTCATCCTGGTTTTCCAATACATAATCAAAAGCTTCAAGCGCCCAGAGTACACTGATCGCTTCCCCAGTACCTAGTCCGACAAGTTTCGCATCAGGAGCGACGCCCGTGTATAACCCATCACTTGATGTACCATTACCTGCAATCGTACCTGCAACGTGTGTTCCGTGACCAGAGGATGTATCGGTATTCGCTACATTCTCTAAATAAAGTGACTCAGATCCGTCAGAAAACAAGCTATTCCCTACTAAGAATTTTACGTTTTGGACGACTTTGTCCCCTAGAGGAAGATCAGGGTGTGTTGCGTCTATTCCACTATCGATGACAGCGACTGTTGTTCCCTCGCCGGTATACCCCAAGTCATTCCATACCTGCTCAGTACCAATCAATTGGCGACTGTCACGAAGCTTATACTCCAAATTTTTATTATAAAAGATTGAAAGTGCATTGATTCCAGATGACAATAATGAATCTACTTCTAATTTTGTTCCTTGGATTGCGACCATCGGCAGATTCTTGAACGTTTTTGTTGTCAAACCGAAATCTTCAAGTTCTTCAATTTCTTCAGCTGACGGCATAGCGTCATACGTGATAACCGCTTCGACGATGAACTGGTTACCCGCTGCACTCAGCACATTAGTAAGAGCATCATCAATTTCGATCGAAGATGCCTGCGCCTGGTGATTGGATTGAGCTGCAAAAAACAATCCAATGATCAAAGCTGTGCTTAGAATAATTGAACTGATTCTCTTCATACGTGTTGCCTCCCCAAAATAAAGTAATTGTCTAATTTTTCTTTCAATTACAATTTTCGAGGAAATTTTCGTTGAAAACAATCAAGCAATAGATAGAAATGTTATTTAGGTCCTATCTGAAAATCATAGTACCAACGATTTACCCCATACCCTATAATCAGTAGACCAATTACACTGCACCAGGCACGACTCAATCCCACTTAAGAAAAAAGGTATGTTTCGATAAGAAGGAGGTGCTGTCCCATAAGTGCGGAGCATAGGGGAATTCTCAAGACTCATTGTTAAAAAGTTTTAGAAGAACCTTAGCGGACACAGGAGCCCTTATTTTACGCAAAATCGTTCATTTTAAAAAAATAACGGACACCAGTGCGCTTATTTTGTTAAAACCATAATAATTCAGCTCTTTTGTTGACATATAACGTCCCTGGTGTCCGTTAAATCCTGAAACACAGCATTTTTGTCACAAATAACGTCTCTGGTGTCCGTTACGACTTAAAGAAAAACCAAAAAAGGCTGATTCCAAACATTGATGAAAGTTCACGTTTAGAACCAGCCCTAATTTGAAATATGTGTCAGACCGTTGATGTTAACTTAATCAATCAGCCCTTTTTGTTTCAGGAAGTCGATTGCGACTTGTTGTGGATCTTCGTTATCGATGTCTACGTTTGCATTCATTTCAGCCATTTCTTCTGAAGAAATCTTACCTTCCAAGTTCTTCATCACTTTTTCGACTTCAGGGAATTTATCCAAAGCTTCCTGGCGGATCACTGGTGCAGCATAGTATGGTGGGAAGAAGTTCTTGTCATCCTCCAACACTTTCAAGTTAAAGCGTTCAATTCGTCCGTCTGTGGTGAATGCCGTAATGAGATCGACCTCTCCATCCTTGACTGCGTTATACATCAAGTTCGGATCCAGACTTTCCTTACTTTTGAAGTTAAGATCGTATGTTTTGACATATGGATCATATCCATCCGGTCTTTCATAGAATTCCGGTGGTGCTGCGAAAACAAGGTCATCAGATTTTTTTTTCGCTAGTTCTGACGTTGTTTTAACACCTAATTGATTATAGGTTTCTTCCGTCATCGCTAACCCATAGTTGTTTTCGAACCCTAGCGGGGGCAGCCATACAATATCCTTTTCTTCCTTATATCCTTTTTTCGTTGCTTCATAAACCTCTTCAGGGGATTGATCAGGATTATACTTTTCCTTAAGAACAGCTAGATAACCTGTCCCGGAATACTCAACATACATGTCGATATCTCCGCTTTCCATCGCCTTTGTCAATACATCAACTTCTCCAAGACCTTCTTTCACTTGTACATCATAATCCGTGTTGCCTTTGATATATTCAGCCATCAAATGAGGAAGGATATATTGCTCTGTCCATTTCTTACCGGAGATGACCAGAGTATCACCTCCAGCTCCTCCGCCTCCACAGCCAGCAATAATCAACATCAATAGTAATATCGGTAACAATGTCTTTTTCAACATGATATCCTCCTAGTCTTGTTTTCTAAGCCCTTTTGGCGTAACGATCCGTTCAATACCTTTCAAAATCGAGTCAAAAAAGATCGCAAGCAATGCAGCTGGAATCGCACCTGCTAAAACCAGCTCGTTATTCAATGTACTTAATCCTCTGTAGATGACATCACCTAAACCACCAGCTCCAATGAAGGTTGCCAGCGTTGCAACTCCGATTGTCAATACAGTTGCTGTTCGGATCCCTGCCATGATGACAGGCAAGGCCAAAGGAAGTTCGATTTTCCATAGTATTTGCCACGATGTCATTCCCATTCCTTTACCAGCCTGGATCAAAGCATCGTCGACACCAACAATCCCTGTGTATGTATTTCTTAAAATCGGTAAAAGTGCATAGATCATCAATGCAATGATCGCTGGCGTGCTCCCTATTCCAAAAACCGGAAGGAGAAACCCGAATAAGGCTAAGCTTGGGATGGTTTGGAAAATGGCTGTGATCCCGATGACGATTTCTGCGATTTTTTTCAATCTGGAGATGATAATCCCCAATGGTACAGAAATCAAAATTCCTATCAAAATTGAAACGAACGAGAGATATAAATGCTCTTCAAGTGCCGTAAGAATAGTCGGCCATCTATTAATGAATGTGTTTATAAAACTGTTCCAGTCCAATGAAATACCTCATTTCTATACGGTTTGTTTCATTCCGGCAAGTCCTCTCATCATGCTTGACTTTGTTATCAAACCCGCTAGCTTGCCTTCTTTAAGTACTGGGATGGTCTTGACCTGATGTTTTGCGAAGATTTCTGCAATGTCAGTATAAAGGGCTTCGGGTGTTACAAAATGCGAAACTTGTGACATGATGTTTTCAACTATTTTGGTTTCCTCACCATAATGCGCTTCCAAAACTGAAAGCTCCAACACACCTTCAAGTACGTCTTTACTGCTCGTAACCATCAGACTATCGACCGAATATGTTTTCATGATTTGTAAGGCTTCCGCAAGTCCACGGTTCGGTTTGACGGTCGCAACTTTGGAGAGCATTAAGGATTTTGCAGTCTTTCCACCAATCTCTTTATTCATCCGCTCTTCCCCAATGAACTCTTCTACGAATTGATTGGCAGGGTGCCTCAATATTTGATCAGGTGTATCTAATTGTATGATTTCACCACTATCCATGATCGCGATCCTGTCTGCGATCTTCAGGGCTTCGTCCATATCATGTGTAACAAATACGATCGTCTTGTGGATGTTATCCTGCAACGCTACAAGTTCATCCTGCAATTGCTCCCTACTGATAGGGTCCAATGCACTGAATGGTTCATCCATGAGCACGACAGGCGGTTCAGCAGCTAAGGCTCTTATGACCCCGATACGCTGTTGTTGACCACCGCTCAATTCAGAAGGATATCGTTTTTTAAATACTTTTGGCTCAAGTCCGACAAGGTCCAGGAGTTCATCTACTCGACGTATGTATTTATCTTTAGACCATCCTTTCATTTTCGGTACAAGGGCCACATTATCTTCTATGGTCATATGAGGAAATAGACCGATTTGCTGGATAACATAACCGATATTTCTTCTAAGCTGGACGGGATTCTGATTTTTGATATTCTCCCCATCCACATGTATCTCCCCGCTGCTAGGTTCCAATAAGCGATTGATCATTTTCATCGTAGTCGTTTTTCCGCACCCACTCGGGCCGATCAACGTCACCAGCTCTCCCTTGTTGATATGAAGGTTGATGTTTTTCAACGCTTGGAATCCATCGGGGAAGGTTTTACTGACTTGTTTGAACTCGATCATGCATGTTCCCCCTTCTAACTATCATCATTTTAGATTACCCTCTCTTCTCATAAATAAACGCGAGCTTCTCTTTAATCACCGGTTTTTCTTCGCAAAATTCACTCTGGCGAAAACTTTTAACGGACACCATGGACCCTATCTCATAAAAAATACGGAAAAACAGCTGTTTTGTCCACAGATAACGTTTCTGATGTCCGTTAAAATTATGAAAGACTGCTTTTGTCATAAATAACGTCTCTCGTGTCTGTTACAGTTTCCTTTTGGGATCTTTTTCGCCTGAATCGCTTTGTCCAGACAGAGTGTCGTGAATTACGAGAAAATCAACTTTGAAAACGAACAAGGCTTTTTCTGCAAAACAATCAGACAATTTCCACCAATGTTTATAATTGGAATTTGCCGGGTACTTTCAAATCAATACTACTATTTTTCAAAAAGGCTTTGTTATAGTTTCTTGTTGATTATTGCGAAATTCACTCCCTTTCCACGGGCACAAGAAAAGCGGAAGCGACCCGTTTAGTCACGTAGGTCACTGGAGGACTGACGAGGAGGCTGTGTGACTGGTCGCTGAGCTAGACATCACTTCATTGCATTTACCTACTTCCGAGCTTTTCCCGCAGGAGTGTCGAAAATTTCGCTTCAATCAAACTAAATCAGAAACAAACAGTATGATTTAACAAAGCCTTTCAAAAAGAAAGGTCGTGTCAATCATGTCCCGTTTTCAAAACAAGAAACAAGCAAGACAAGCGAAGAGTCAAAAAGGATATTTTAAAGTATTTCTTTCGACCTTCCTCGTTTTTTTAATCATATTAGTCGCAGGCGGAGTGACTGGACTCGCCTTTATTCAAGATGCTCCGGATTTGACAGAAAAAGAATTGAAGTATGCCAATTCTTCTACGATTTATGATATGAACGGCGAAAAGATCGCTGAGCTGGCAGGTAGTGAGCATCGTATTCCAATCAACATCGAGAATGTACCCCAACACGTAAAGCAAGCATTTATGGCGATAGAGGATGCTAGATTTAGAGAACACTTCGGGTTGGATCTTAAAAGGATCGGCGGCGCAGCTCTAGCTAACCTAAAAGAAGGCTGGGGTTCTGAAGGTGGCAGTACAATCACCCAGCAAGTCGTGAAGAATACATATTTGTCCCCGGAAAAGACAATCAAGCGAAAGATTCAAGAAGCTTATTTAGCCGTAAAGTTGGAACGGAAGTACTCAAAAGATCAGATTTTGGAAATGTACCTCAACCGAATCTATTTCGGAAATGGTGCTTATGGTCTAGGAGCCGCTGCAGATGTATATTTCGGTAAAAGTGTCGAAGAGTTGACCGTCGCAGAAGCTGCTCTTCTTGCTGGTCTGCCCCAAAGGCCTAATGGTTATGACCCAATCAAACATCCAGAAAATGCACTTGAGAGAAGAAGTATCGTACTTTCATCAATGAAAAAACAAGGGTTCATATCAAAATCAGAAGAAAAAAAGGCGAACGCGACTAAGTTAGAAGAAATCCTCTATAAAAAACCTGAAAACAAAGGATATCAGGCTTTTGTCGATCATGTCATCGATGAATTGCTTAACAAAGGATACAATGAAAGTGAACTCTATACTGGCGGCTTGAAGATTTATACGACACTTGATCCTGAAGCTCAAACCTATACTGAAAAAATGATGATTGGAAATGATGTGATACCTTATCCGAATGATGACTTCAAAGCCGGGATCGTGCTCCTGGATACGAAGACAGGAGCAATCCGGGCAATCGGTGGTAATCGAAATCCTGAAGAAAAAGATATCCAACGCGGGTACAACTATGCGACCGATATCAAACGTCAACCTGGTTCTACGATTAAACCTATTTTGGACTATGGACCCGCAATTGAATATGAAAAATGGTCTACGTATCACCAGATTGAAGATGAAGAACTAGAAATCAATGGCAAAGAATTCAAGAACTATGACGATAAGTTCCATGGCATGTTATCGATGAGAGAGGCACTCGTAAAGTCGTATAATATCCCTGCAATCAAAGCATTCATGGAGGTTGGCGGAGAACGTACCAAAAAATTTGCTGAAAATGTTGGTATTTCCCTGGAACATGCCTATCCTTCCTATGCGATTGGCGGATTCGGCGATAACGATGGTGTGTCACCTCTTCACATGGCTGGCGCATATGCTGCCTTCGGAAACCAGGGGATGTACAATCATCCTCACACTGTGACAAAAATCGTTTATCCGACCGGTGAAACGAAAGAGTTCGAAACTAAAGGACAAAAGGCTATGAATCAATACACTGCCTACATGGTCACGGATATGTTGAAGGATGTAGTACGTGAAGGGACCGGTACCCTCGCCAACATCGAAGGATTGCCGTTAGCTGGTAAAACCGGTACTACCAATCCTCCAGACGGAATTAAAGAGGGTTCTACAGATTCATGGTTTGTCGGCTATACGACCCAATATACCGCCGCTGTCTGGACCGGTTATGAACAAACATCAGCTGAACAGTATGTAACAAAGAAAGACTCTGACATTGCCAAACTACTGTTCAAGCAAGTCATGTCGCATGTTTCAAAGAATACTGAAACAGAGGATTTTGTAAAGCCTTCGACTGTGGAGGAAGTGAAGATCGATGAACGGAATGGACAAAAAGCTTCAAGCCATACACCTTCATCAAGTACCATTACTGAACTGTTCGTAAAAGGAACCGACATACCAAGTGCGTATAAACCGCCTAAGAAAGACGATGACGAGAAAGAAGATACTGATAAGAAAAAAGAAGACTCTGATGAAGATTCATCAGAGGGAAATGAAGATGCGGATTCTGATGGAGGGTCTGGTGATGATGACGGGTCCGGTGGCGACGATGAATCCGGTGATGACAACGGATCTGGTGGTGACGATGGGTCCGGTGATGACGATGGATCCGGTGATGACAACGGATCTGGTGGCGACGATGGATCCGGTGATGACAACGGATCTGGTGGTGACGATGGGTCCGGTGATGACGATGGATCCGGTGGCGACGATGGATCCGGTGATGACAACGGATCTGGTGGTGACGATGGGTCCGGTGATGACAACGGATCTGGTGGTGACGATGGGTCCGGTGGCGACGATGGATCCGGTGATGATGGCGGATCTGGCGGTGACGGAGGGTCCGGTGGCGACGATGGATCCGGTGATGATGGCGGATCTGGCGGTAACGATGGTAATGGTAACAGTGGGTCAGATGATGACACTAGTGACAATAGTGCTGAAGATACCTCTTCCAGCAGCAATTCCGATGACCGTTCAGATGAATCTGAAGATAACGATTAAGCTAAAATAATTGAAGAAAGTATTTTATACTTTCTTTTATATATAAAGGGGGGCTGACTAATGTCAGCCCCTCCTTCTATTCTTCAGATTCAACATTTCCATTTTGATCGATGCGAGCATTATAGGATAGTTGGTTAAGTTTATCGATAATTGACTGGTTATAGGCATCATCCATCAACGTTGGTTGATAGTTGATGATTTTAGCTGGAATGATATTAGGCTTTATTTCATCACCGTCAAAAGAGAGATTGACAATCATTGACTCTTGACCTTTAGGGCTTTTAGATTGAGTGAATACGAAGTTCCCTAGACTATAAAAAATAGGAGCCCCATCATAGTATTCGATCCCCATCAATGAATGGCTATGGCTTCCCATTACAGCCGAAACTCCTGCATCGATGAACTTCCTCGCCATTTCTCGGGCATAGTCTTCAGGGTAATCTGCTCTTTCTTTATTCCAATGTATGTAAACAATCGCATGGTCGGAATTTTCAACAGCTTTCTTTACATACTTCATCATCGGCTCATAAGTATATGCAGAAGCGATTCCAGGTCGATCTGGTTGAGCAGCCCAGTCTGCATATGGCAGTACCCTGCCTAGACCAAGAATGGCAACTTTCTTTCCATTCACTGTCTTGTAATAAGCTGTAAAGGCTTCTTCTTCGTTCTTTCCTGCACCGCTATACCCTATCCCATGATTTTTCAAATGATCCATCGTATCGAATAAGGCTTCCGTTCCGTAATCAAGGGTATGGTTGTTAGCGATGCTTACCATATCATAACCCGCGTCTGCAAGACCCTTCAGTGTTTCCGGCTTCGAACGGAAAGCAAATAGTTTCTCTTCAGGGGTCCCGCGTCTCGATACGGACGTTTCAAGATTCCCTACTGTAATATCTGATTTCTGTAGTATGTGCTTGACAGATTGATAGGGATAATCTACACCAGATTGTTCGATTGCTGCTCCAACTCGACTATCCAAAAGGATGTCTCCAGTAAATGAAATTGTGATAGGATTGACTATTGCATCAGCTGTTTTTATAGGTTTTTCGGAAATTTTAGTAGTAGGTTTATTGGATTGATTATTCGTTTGTTTTTGGGATTGCTTCTTAGTAGGAGGGTCGACTTCAACCTCTATCGGTGCCACAGAAGGAAGTGAGCAACTCATAAGCAAAAGGACTAAAGAAACACATAAACCAAAAAATACTTTCATCCATCATTACCTTTCCTAACAAAAATTCTCAATCTATAATAATACTATATTACTTATTTTGTTAAAATAAAGACTTGACATTTTCTGTTTTTGTTATTTTAGGAAAGTTTTTTGAACTAGTATAGTTGTCTTTCACAATTCAAATGTAATGGTGGTGGAAATATCCTCGCTTTCCAAAAGTGTCTCATAAGGTTTAATAACAACGAACTTTTTGTAAGGCTGTTCTCTAAAAGTTTGTTGCTAATGGAATGTTGTTAAGAAATGGGCTGAAAGTTATGACAGTGGAAATATACGAGGCTCCTGCGGAAAAGCAAGCCAGGTGAGACCCCGCAAGGAACTGTACAAGTGAGGAGGCTTGCGGAAGTAGGTAAATGCAATGAAGTGATGTCTAGCTCAGCGACCAGTCACTTGGATCACTTCACACTTCCTGCGTCGGCAACAGCCTCCTCGTCAGTCCTCCAGTGACCTGCGTGACTAAACGGGTCGCTTCCGCTTTTCTTGTGCCCGCGGAAAGGAGTGAATTTCGAAGGAATATTTCGAAGGAATCAACATCTTTCTTAACAAAGCCAAAGACAAAAAAACGAGCTTAAATTGCTCATTTTTTAGCTTGTCAATTTTTATCTTCTCTAGCAAGAGGGAGTCTGACGGTTACAGTTGTTCCTTTATCTGGAACACTGTTATAAACGATCGATCCCTTCATATTATTGACTAATCGATAGGTAATCATCGTCCCTAAGCCTGTCCCTTTTGTTTTAGTCGTATAGAATGGGAGACCCACCTTTTGCAGATCTTCATGGGTCATTCCTTTACCGGTATCTTCTATCAAAAGATCTACAGAATTGGAAGTATTCTGTTGGCACCTTACATGAATCGTGCCGCCGCCATCGATTGCTTCAATCCCATTTTTTATCAAGTTGATCAAGCACTGTTTCAATTGTTGTTCATCTGCTTTCACATAAAAAGGTTCCGAAAGCTCTGTTTTAATCATTACATTATTGAAAGCACCTAGTGGAGATAATAAATGGGCAATATTCTCAACAACTTGTTTCAAGTCAACATCACTAAGTTTCATTTCACTGGGTTTCACTAAAGAAAGGTAATCTGAAATGATTTTATTGCTCCTGTCCAGCTCATCAATCATCAAAGGAGCATGCTGTTTCAACTGCCGGTCTTCTGTATGAAGGGAAAGGAACTGGACCATTCCACGGACAGTCGTAAGAGGGTTACGAATTTCATGGGCAATTGATGCTGCCATTTGTCCAACTACTGAAAGCTTTCCCAAATAAATCGTCTCTTCCAACTGCAGATTGATCCTTATCAATCTGTCAATTAAGAAAATCAATAGAAAATAAGTCGAATAGAAAGCGATGAAATAAATGAGATAAAACTGGATAGGTAAAAAATCGACATAAATATTAAGGATGAGAACATAAAAAAGAAAAAATAAAAATCCTGCAAGCAATCCAGGCTTCCATTTCTTAAGAGCTTCATTGAACAATTGCGAATAGGCGAATCCTATCAAAAGTGCCACAATCGTAATCAGCACACCAACCCAGGCGTATTCACCACCGATGCTTAAACGGCTAAAAATGATCACCAGACTGCACATCACTCCAGGAGTCAGCCCCGCATAAAGGGTCACGACGATCAAAGGTACTGTCCGTAGATCGAAAACAGTTGACCTAAAGCCATCAATCGGATAATACATGCAGCTAAGTGCAGCTATTGAACTGATTATCCCGAAGAACAACTTTTGTTTAAAGGAAGTCCCACCCTTTGCATTGAATGGATAGATTAGATTCGCAATAAAGGTTAATGAAACTATAATTGAAATGTTAACAAAGATCGGTTTTAGTAATTCGGCCATTCTTTTTCCCTCTATTTATGACGTTACAATGTTTCTTTGTCATTATAGCAGACAACTTGTCTGACACCAAAAAAGGGCTGACCCAAAACATCAATTTCCACCATGTTTGGGTCAGCCTTTATTGGGTTATAAGGATTTTCCTAAAATCGTAACGGACACCAGGGACGTTATTTGGTCACAAAATGCGGTGTTCTAGAATTTATCGGACACCAGGGGCGTTATCTGTGACAATTGAGCTGATTTACTAAGATTTTAACGAAATAAGAGCTCTGGTGTCCGTTATTTTTATAAATGAACGATTTTTAGGAAAATAAGGTCTCCTGTGTCCGCTAAGGGTCTTCCGAAACTGTTGCAGCTACGAGGCTTGAAGATTCCCCTATGCTCAGCACTTATGCCACTGCTATTCCACTTTATATAACCAGGTTAAATTGCCTTTTCTGTCAAAGTCTTGATCACTTTGTCTGCTGCATTTTCTCCAGCGACTACACAATCAGGAAGTCCGATTCCATCCAGAGATGCTCCGGTAATCTGTATTCCAGGATAGTGTTTTTCCATTCGTTCATGCAATTGTTTTTTCCGTTCAAGATGCCCGACAAGATACTGCGGCATCGCTTTCTTCCATCGAGTGACGTAATAAAACTCCGGTTTGTCCTCGATCTTCATGATTTTCTGCAAGTCTGCCAATGTTTTTGAAAGAATCGTTTCATCAGATTCATCAACTATTGCTTGATCATGTTCCCTCCCCACATAACACCTTAACAAGACGTGTCCTGCTGGTGTCGTATGCGGCCATTTCAAGTTTGTCCATGTACATGCCGTAATTGTAAACGGTGATTTCTTGGATATGACAAAACCCGTTCCATCAAAAGATCCGGGGATGGCTGACTCAGGAAAGGCCATCGCTATTGTTGCTACTGACGTAGCAGGAACCTCACCGATCAGTTCTTTAATATCATCGTTGAAAAATTTCGCTGCTTTCCTAGCTGGCACCGTCATGACCACCTCATCAGCCTCAATCTGTGCCCCATCAGAAAGATGCAGTGCATATCCACTATCGGATTTGTTCAATCCTTCCACTGTTGTGCCGATTTTCAACTCCACTCGACCAGCAAGGGAATCTTCCAATGCTTTCACTAAGGAAGACAGTCCCTTTTTCAACGTCAAAAAGGCACCCTTAGAGGATTTTTCACTTTTCTTTGGCTTGGTTTGCTTCATTCCCATAATCAAGCTTCGGTACTGTGATTCGATATCCTGGAATTGCGGGAATGTCGACTCCAAACTGATTTTATCGATATTTCCTGCATAAACACCAGACAACAGAGGTTCAATTAAGTTTTCAACCACTTCATCACCTAGTCGACGTTTGAAAAAGGCACCAACAGATTGATCTCCTTTGGTACGACTTTTAGGTAAGACAAGATCCAGCCCAGCACGTGCTTTTCCTTTTAATGAGAACAAACCACTTGCCAAGAATGGACTGATTTCCGTCGGCACACCCATTACTGCCCCTTCAGGCATCGGATAGAGGTTTGTACCGTGAAGAATGTAAGCTTGCCCCGCATGATTGTTTACAAGATCATAGTCGAGCCCCAGCCTTTCAATAAGATCCGTCATCGCTTTTTTACGTTTCAAATAAGAGTCTGGACCACGCTCGATCACGAAGTCATCATGATACTCGGTGCGGATTTTCCCGCCTAAACGGTTTTCAGCTTCAATGAGAGTAACCCTGATTGGAAGATTCTTATCTTCTATTTGGTTTTGTAAAGAAAAAGCGGCGGAAAGGCCTGTAATCCCTCCACCGACAATAACAACGTGTTTCATGGTCAATCCCGGCTTTCCAGCTTTTTCGTCACTACTCTAGCTAAGGTCTCGATGAATTCTGGTTTTGCATTCGGCATTTCAGGGCGATAATAGGATGCACCTAGTTTATCTGTCACCACTTTACATTCGTAGTCGTTATCGTACAGCACCTCTAAATGCTCTGCTACAAATCCTACAGGACAGTAGATGAAATGCTTATATCCTTCCTGTTCGAATAAATCTTGTGTAAGATCCTGAACATCGGGACCGATCCATGGTTCTGGCGTGTTACCTGCACTTTGCCAGCCAATCGTGTAATGTTGAAGTCCTGCCTCTTCCGCAACCAAGTCAGCTGTTTCTTGCAACTGCTCAGGATAAGGATCACCGATTTGGGTGATGCGCTGTGGTAAGCTGTGCGCAGAAAAAATGACAATTGATCGATCATGTTCACTTTCTGTGATCTCTTTAAAGGTTTCTTTGATATGTTCTGCCCAATAGTTGATATACCCCGGTTCAGCATACCAATCATCGACAGGTGAAATTTTCGGTCCGCCGATTCGTTCTGCCTCTTCAATTGCTCGTCCATTATAGGATTTTACAGAAAACGTAGAATAATGAGGTGCCAGGACGATGCTGATCGCTTCCTGTATGCCATCCCTCTTCATCGCTTGAACTGCATCTTCCACAAACGGATCGATATGTTTCAATCCCAAGTAAGCCTTGAACTCAATATCATCATGCATTTCATTCAGTTTATCTTCTAATTTATGTTTCTGGTCATCTGTTATTTTCGCAAGCGGAGAAACACCACCGATTGCTTCATAACGATTGATCAAATCCTGAAGGTCTTCTTGGGGTGGCTTCTTCCCTCTTCGTATATGAGTATAGTATGATTCGATTTCTTCTGGACTTCTTGGTGTGCCATAGGCCATCACAAGAACGCCTACTTTCCGCTTCGTCAAAACTCTCACCCCATCTATCGGTTATTTCGAAGTATATTCGTGAACAAAAGCTGTAAGTCTTTTTAGTGTATCTGGATTAACGTCCGGGAAAACCCCGTGTCCCAGATTGAAAATGAATTTGGATGATTCTGTCCCTTGATCAAGGATTTCCTTCGTTCTTTCCTCAATCACATCCCAAGGAGCTAACAGCAATGCTGGTTCCAGATTACCCTGGACGGTTTTGTTGACGCCGCGTGCACGTGCCTCTTTTATCGGCAGTCTCCAATCAAGACCGACGACATCAAGAGGAAGATCATTCCAATCGTTTGCCAAATGGCTTGCACCGACTCCGAACATGATCAGCGGTACATTTTCCTCTTTAAGTTCTGTAAAGATCTTTTCCATCACAGGCTTTATAAAGGTGCGGTAATCTGCGACATTCAACGTACCCACCCATGAATCGAAAATCTGGATCGCTTGAGCTCCCGCCGCGATTTGGGATTTCACATAACGGATCGCTGTTTCCCCAAGCTTGTCCATCAATTTGAACCATGCTTCTGGTTCAGAATACATGAACGCTTTCGTTTTATAGTAGTTTTTTGATGGACCGCCTTCAATCATATAGCTTGCAAGTGTAAAAGGTGCCCCACTGAAACTGATCAATGGTACCGAAAGTTGTTCACGGAGTAATTTGATTGTATCTAATACATATGGAACATCTTGCGCAGGATCGATTTCCCCAAGACGTTCCACATTAGCCAAAGAGCGGATCGGATTGTCGATGACTGGACCAATTCCCGACTTGATTTCTACATCAACACCGATTGCAGGTAGTGGTGTCATAATATCTTTATACAAAATTGCCGCATCGACATTGTACTGTTCGACAGGTAGACGGGTCACTTCTGCACATAATTCAGGACGGTGGGTAATTTCAAACAGAGAATATTTTTCTTTGATTTTCCGGTATTCAGGCTGCGAACGTCCCGCCTGTCTCATGTACCAGACCGGAACATGAGATACTTCTTCACCCCTGCATGCTTTTAAAAACTGGTCGTTAAAAACTTTTGTCATCATCAATCACCTTTCATCAGCAAAGCCTAGTGTAGCTCCGTTACAATGTTTTCATACTTATCATTGTAAAAGAAAATAAAATCAATGTCATATTATAACCATTATCACTATACTTGTTCTACTAATCGTTGTATACTATCTCAAGCGAACTGTCATAAATTAGTCGCAAAATATACCCCTGTTTCATATGGAACGGTGTTGGGTATACTTTGAACGCTGAATGTTTTACTTGTAAGGCTGTATTCGTATTGTTGCTTCCTTCGAAATTCACTCCCTTTCCGCGCGCGAACGTAAAGCGGAAGCGACCCGATTAGTCACGAATGTCACTGGAAAACAGATGAGGCTCGAACCAAGCAAGACTTGGTTCTGCGCGGGCCCACTCATAAGGATGTCAATCAATGTGTCAACCGCCACGGGAAGTTTGAAGTGATCCAAGTAACTAATCGCTGAGCTAGACATCACTTCCTTGCATTTGCCTACTTCCACGAGCCTCCTCATTGTACTGGCTTCGACGATCACTACAAGACCACGGAGTTAAAATCCAACTTTGCAGTTTTGCGCCGAGTAACCACAGGCGCAGGAGACGGTGGTTTTTAGTCGAAGATCCTTTTAAAGAGTGCGGGGTCTCGCCTGGCTCGCTTTTCCCGCAGGAGTGTCGTAAATTTCGGGAAAATCAACAAAGTATTATAACAAAGCTTGTTGTAAAATCTCTTTCGTATGTTCGAAATGTTGAAAGTGAGGACCCTGAGATGACTTCATTACGTCAGGAGAGAAAGAATCGAAAAAAGAAAGTGAAAGAAACGACTGGACCCCAATGGTTCAAGTTAGCCTCTATTTTCTTTATTGGATACGGAATGGTTTATCTGCTGGTATTCATTCGCAGATTATTCTTTTCTGATCTGACCATCGAAGACATATCAAGTCTCTATCTTTATGATTTAGAGTCTTCCTATATATTCGGTATCATAGCCGGCACGATCGTCTTCATGTTCGTTTATGGAAAGCTTCGGCTTCGCTATAAAGAACGTCTATTGTTTGATCAGCTTCCGAATTTATTCATGATCCGTATGATCCTATATATTTGTATCTATTTCATGATCATTTTGACATTGTTAGGGATACACCTGATTTTCTCGACGTTGTTCATTCAGACGACTGGTGGTTCTTTGAGCTTATCCTATTCATTATTTTATTGGGCAGTTGTCATACTTTTATACGAACGGTTGAAGAATTTTTTCTTAATTGAGAAGAAAAGTACGAAACGACTGATCATCGTGCCGTTCATCGCCTTTTATATAGGGGTATTGATATTTTTCAAGTTTAAACCCTCCTATCAGCTTGTTTTTCAATTCATTGGAAACGGGTTGGTTCTATTGATGTTCGGGCTTTATCTCGTTGAGAAACATCTAGCAAGGCGGAAAAAGTTACAAACAGATACACCAGAGGAAGATTGATGGTTTGGTTTGAAAGAAAATACAAGAGGCATTCCCGGGAATCAGGCAATGATACCCGGGCTTTTTTTGACTATATTAACTTTTAAGGTGAATTTCGAATAAAAAAAGGCTGCTCTATAAAAGAGTCAGCCAAATCATTTTAATTATTTTGCTCTTGTTCTACTTTGAATTGTTTGATCAACTCAATGAGTTCACCACTTGCGGCATTTAATGCTTCTGCCGACTCCCCGACCGTATTGAGTGCACGTTGTTGTTCATCTGTGGAAGCACTCACCTCTTCTGATGATGCAGCTGCCTGTTGAGCTACGGCTGATATGTTCTGGATTGCTTCCATTACTGATTCTTTGTGCTCGTTCAAATTCTTGACGTCATTTCCAATCTCAGAAATGAATTCGAGCATTTGACCAAGCGACTCCCCTAATAAAGTAAAGGCTTCTTCGGTACCTTCAACAACTTTACTTTGCTCTCCAGAAATAACCTTTGTCTGATTCATTTCCTTTCCAACACGCTTGGATTCAGTCTCAATCCCTTTCAGAATGGTTTTTACGCGTTCGGTTGCCACTGATGATTGTTCCGCCAGCTTCCGTACTTCATTCGCGACAACAGCAAAACCCTTTCCGCTTTCCCCTGCTCTTGCTGCTTCTATTCCAGCATTCAAGGCCAATAGGTTTGTTTTCTCAGAGATTTCTGTAATGGTGGCAATGACTTCTTCTACTTCTTTTACTTTATTATTCAAATCATTGATGACCGTTTCGACTGCTGTCAATACGTGATTAGATTCATCATTTTTCATGCGCAGAGTCTTGATCTGATCAATACCGTTTTTGCTTGCTACCTCTGCATTTTCAGATATATTCATCATGGAATTGACCTGCTCGTTGATTTTTTCAATATCATCTGATAAGTTTACCGCTCGTAAGTGTGTCGATTCGACATCAGAGGCTTGCTGGGATGAACCTTTTGCAATATCAGTTACAGCCCGGGTCACTTCTTCATTTGAAGCGATGGTTTCTTCAGCTACAGCACTGAGTCCTTCAGCTGATTCCGTTACCTGATAGGAAGAGGTTTTAACAGCTTTGATCAATTCACGCATTCTATCAATCATCGAGTTGAAATGCCTGGTCAGATCACCTAATTCATCTTGGCTGTCATTTTGTACCTTGACTGTCAAATCACCCGATTCCACCTTATTCAATTCATCCCGTAAGCTGCGTACTGGTCTCGTTATACTTTTAGCCACAAAATAACTAGCTGCGATTGATACTAAAATGATGATCAGAGCTATGAACAAAATTGTATTGCGGATTGCTCCTGCTTCCTTCGTCAATGCAGCTTCCGGTGTGGAAGTCCCGACCTTCCATCCTGTCAATTCGATGGTGCTGAAATTGACGAACCGATCCCCTTCCTGATCTTCAACCGTATTCTTCTTTGAAGTAAACATCTCTTTTACATAATCCTTATTTTCTAGAAGATTCTTTCCTTTTGAATCTGGATGGACCATTGCCAGTCCGGATTTATCAAAAAGGAACGGGTAGCCGTCATAGTCGAGTTTGGTATTCGAAACGACATTTGCTAGATTTTGAAGGTTCATATCCATAGCTACCGCACCGAGGACATTTCCTGAACTCGGATCCTTTACAATTTTTGCAGAGGTCAAAACATAGTCACCTGTTGCAGCATCCTCATACGGGTCTGTCCAAATCACTTTTGAAGTGTCTTCAAGTGCATTTTCGTACCAAGGTCTTGACGTCGGATCATAATCATCCGGAAGGTCGATTTTTGGAGTGATTTTCATTTTCTTGCTTTCACTTGCTATGTATAGGTATGCGATATTTTCATTCATTCCTAAATATTGATCGAAATCCCGTTTGACGGTCTCCCATGCCGCTTGTTCATTATCTGAACCGTCATTAGAAGACTTCAGAGCTGAAATGACCCTTTCATCTTGACTGTACCTTTCCATCGATTGTTCGATACTGGTTAAATAAAGACTGATGTGGTTGGACATCTGATCCACTTTCGCCTGTGTCTGAGCTTCGACATTATTCTCCATCGTTCCGCTTACACGATCATATGTAAGAAAAGCTACAGATAGCAAAGATATAGATAAAATAAGAGCCATTACAAGCATAAGCTTGCTTTGTAATTTCTTGAACATATTTCCCTATCCCCCTCGGTCAGTTATAAAGATTGTCCACCTTTTTATCGACTAAACCCACTTAATCTTTACATTGAAACCTTAAGCCTAATTTCCTATTTTTTCCTGAGGTGCCAGGCACCATCTGAGAACCGTTGGGGGAGAAGGACTTTGATTCGGTGCCTGGCACGGAAAGAATGACACAAAAAGAAAGCTTCACTGCGCATTGGCGGTGAAGCTTGCCTTTTAGAATATGGATGATGAAACGGTGTTGGATGGTTCTCCATCTTGTTTTGTTAGTGGGTCGTATGGAACGATGAAGAAGTCCGGGAAGGTGAAGAGCTTTGGTGAGACAACTGTGTAAGAGCCTTTGCCTTCTACCGTATCGATCTTCACTGCCCCTTGATCAGTGTGCATATAGATTTTATACATGAGTCGCTTATCATCCGACGGTGTCCAGTTCAGTTGGATGCCTGGGACACCGAAACGCCCGAATGCGTATTGGGCGCTAAGATCGTCCACTTCGATCAATTCGATCGGTGGTTCCAGATCTTTGACTCCTTTTGGTTTTTCAAATGTCATGTTCTTTTGGTCCGGGATTTCATTGATAATGTTTTTGAACATGAGGGTTGCGTCTGAGCTCGTCCCCGTCATGTATCGATCTTTGGTCGTCCGATCGTAACCGATCCATACAGCCCCGACTGCATTTGGCGTATAGCCTGTAAACCAGAGATCCTTATTCCCGCCTTCGACTTCCTCCAATGTTGTCGTTCCAGTTTTGCCAGCAAGAGAAGTGTTTACATGCCCTCTCTTTCCGGTTCCTTCTTTAATAACTGACTCTAACATTTTCGTCATGAACCATGCATTCTGCTTTGAAAAGACTTTTTTCGTCTCAACCTCCGCTTTCCCGATCAATTTGCCATCACGATCGTAGATTTCTTTTACGAAAAACGGTTCAACCATTTCTCCACCATTGGCGAAGGCTGAAAACCCTCTGGTGATTTGTAAAGGAGTGACACCTTCATCCAAACCGCCTAATGCAACACCGAGTTTCCGCTCCTCAACGTCCATTCCCATCTCCTGAATGTACTTCAAGGATTTTGTTAGTCCAATTTCATTTAAAAGCCAGACTGCAGGAGCATTCAAGGAGTCCTCGATTGCCTTATACATTGAGACGGAACCTTGATACTTATCATCATAATTTTCAGGTTCATACCCGTTGTATTTCAAAGGTTCATCTTTCAATAATGAATAGGGTTCCCAATCATTTGTTTCCATCGCAGGTCCATACACCGCCAACGGCTTGAACGTCGAGCCTGGCTGACGTCTGGCATTCACACGATTGAAACCTTGCGCAACGTAATTACGTCCACCCTGGACAGCCATTACTCCACCGGTATGTGAATCCATAAGAACAAACGCGCCCTGAGGTGATTCCTTCAGGTCTGAACCTCTGAAATATTTATCCTCTTGCATCGCGTTATAGGACGCCTGCTGAGCTTCAGGGCTCATCGGAACGACGATCTTATACCCGCCCTGTAATACTTCAGTCGTCGACAGCGCATATTTTTCCTTCACTTCTTTTAAAACCATATCAATATAAGTCAGGTATGCTGGGTCTTTCTCGATACGCGACACATCAAGCGCAACTGTCTTTCCTTGAGCCCTTACCGCTTCTTCAGCTGTAATGTAATCAAGCCTCTCCATCAGGGAAAGCACTGTGTCTCTTCTATTCTTGCTTTTTTCTGGATGGGCAATCGGTGAATACCCATTCGGCGCCTTCGGAAGTCCCGCTAACAAAGCACCTTCTTCCAAGGTCAATTCACTAACATCTTTATTGAAAAACAGCTTTGAAGCTGCCTGTATTCCGTATGCTCCATGACCGAAATAAATCTGATTCAAATACATTTCGAGAATTTTCTTTTTCGTATATTTTCGCTCCAAGTTAATGGCAATCGTTGCTTCTTTCGTTTTCCTCAACAGCGTTTTTTCATGGGATAGAAAGATATTCTTCGCAAGCTGTTGGGTGATTGTACTGCCGCCCTCCACCGTGCTGCCAGATAAAATATCCTTATACAAGGCACGACTGATCGCTTGAAAATCGATTCCAGGATGTTCATAGAAACGCCTGTCCTCGACTGCGATGAACGCTTCCTGTACATGCTTAGGAACGTCTTCAATCTTAATAAGATCACGGTTTTGATCATAAAGTCTCGTGATCGTGTTCCCGTCTTCATCGACGAGGGTGGAAGCTGAACTCATCACAAGGTCTTTTTCATCAATCACATAGTTACCGGCAAACACAATCGCTACATAAACGAGCAAGGAACAAAGGATGACCGCCATTGCCCAAAGCGATATGCGCGTTGCTTTTTTTAACACAACGCATCAACTCCTTAAAGGGATAGGTAAGATACTTTTACCACTTTACTCAATATTTACTCGTCTTTCCATACTTTTGTTTCGTTTAGTATTTCACTTGTAAGGGTAAATCATGAATAAATCCCTTTTTGTGTATACTAAAAACGGAATAGAGAAAGGAAGATCAATCGATGAACTATCATATCACCTATGGTACTAGTGATTATTTGAAAACCATTGTAGAAAAATTTGAGGATGAAGAAGGCAGCTTCTATCTGCTAGAAGGGGCTGAAGATACGGCACTTATACATAAAACGGAAAAGGAAAGCCTGTTTGAATCCGGCCAATCCTATGAAGCGATTGAAGAAGCTGGCGGATTTGAAGGAGCGGAATACATCGTCTTCAACAATATCCCTGTGTCTTCTGAAGGACGTCCCTTGTTCGAGGACCGATTCAAACAACGTGCAGGAAAGGTCGAACATGAGCCCGGCTGTACCGGGATTATCATTTTGCGGCCGAAAGATTCGGAAACCTATCTCGTCTCAAGCATGTGGAAAGATGAAAGTGATTTCGAAGCATGGAGGCAATCAACCTCCTTCGAGAAAGCTCACAGACAAAAAGATACAAGTGAAGCCCTTCCACAAACGGTGTTCACCGGCAAACCATACATCAAATCATACAGAATCATAGAAACGCAGTAAAAGGGGGGTGACCTTCCCCCTTTTAAAATACCTTTTAGGTCGTGGAAGAAAGGGGTTTGGACTTTGAAAATAAATCGAGTCGACCTGATTGTGAATCCTAAAGCCGGAAATGAACGCCTTCATGAACAGATGGAACAGATCATCACAAGGTTCGAACATCATTTCCCGACCGTTAATGTGTTCCATACCAATAAAACTGGAGACGCAGGTCAATACATAAACGAATATGGGAAGGATGCAGATTTCATCATTGGTGCAGGCGGTGACGGGACAATCTATGAACTCATAAATGAGATAAGTCCTCTGGAAAACCGTCCTGCGTTCGGAATCATACCCGGGGGGACGTGCAATGATTTTTCCAGGGCACTTGGATTGTCTCAAGACCCGTTGATTGCAGCAGAACAACTGTGTATCCAAAAGTTCAGAGGGATCGATGTCGGTAAATGCAACCATCAATACTTCCTGAACTTTTGGGGAATCGGTCTTATAACTGAAGTATCGACAAATATCAATCCCAAAATGAAAGAGAATTTCGGCAGGTTATCCTACTATTTGAGTACGCTTCAATCGCTCAGTCAAGAATACACTTTTAATTTGAAGCTCGAATCCGACCAATGTGCTTTTGAAGGGGAAGCCGCCATGGTTTTGATAGGAAATGGTCCCTTTACAGGAGGGATCCGGGCATTTTTCCCTGGTTCAGATATTGAGGACGGAAAACTTGAGGTACTGATCATCGAGTCCAATCGCTTCCAAACCTTTTTTGATATGCTTCGTGCAAAAGTCATGAACGATGTACCGAACAGTGAGGACATCTTATATTTTCAAACCGACACCATTTCTATCGAGACGGCGCCGGTACAGACAATCGATTGTGATGGAGAACGGGAGTATAGCACTCCTTCAACGATTACGGTTTTACCCCGTCATATTCAGATGGCAGTTGGAGAATACCCCTATTGAAGTCCAATGACTGTTCAACTTCCTTCAAGTTCAACTAAAAAAGCAGCCCACATAGGCTGCTTTTTCATTCTCTATTATTCAACCATCCTCACAAGCATGTGTGCAAGCATATGCTGCTGCTCATTATCCCCGACACTCCAAAGTTCTTTGAGTAACTTCTCTTCACGGTTTCTCGGTTCTTCATTTTCAGCCAGGTAATCAGCGACTTTTTCCGCTGTTCTCGCCAACTGTTCTTCAGACATCCCGAGCCTTTCACCGACTCGTACACGTTTTCCAAGATATTCTTTGAAGACATCGAAGTTCTGTAGGATTTGATCACGTTCTTCCTCCGGAACCCGGTCAACGGTCGAACGTACTTCACTTTCATTCAAGTTTTCATTTTTATCTACCATATGATTTCGTTCAGACATGTTGTTCCACTCCTTGTTTCAAGACTTTTTTCGATTGCTCTATAAATACCGGAATGTCATCTGGTTGTCTGCTTGTTACGAGGGTGTCGCATACGACTACCGGCTCATCAAAAACATTGGCTCCGGCATGCTTTAGATCCATTTGAATTGATTTGAAACCAGTCACACTGCGGCCATTTAATACATTTGCTGTGATAAGGATTTGGGGACCATGGCAGATAGCAAACACAGGCTTACGTTGATAAACCACTTTCCCGGTAAACTCAACGATACGATCATCTGCTCTCAAGATATCAGGAGAAAAGCCTCCTGGTATGAAAAGGGCGTCAAAGTCGTCCGGATCAACTTGATCGATCGTTTTATCGACTTGAACAGACAAATCTCCTTGCTTGCCATTCACTTCCTTTTTTTCGGTGCTGATGACGGTAAGCTCATGGCCATCATCAATAAACGCTTGTGCAGGGTCTGTATACTCCACATCCTCAAACATGTCGGTCATTAATACTGCGATTTTACTCATTTGTATTCACAACCTTTCCAAATCATTGACAGTAATTCTAATTCCCGAAAATGTCCTGATTAAACATTCCACAATTTTGAAAACAAGTTTAATATTACGGGGCAAAGGGTACATTATACACGTAGCTGAAAGTTGGATTATTTTAGAGAAAGGATGATCAACTAATGGATAAAGAACTACAAGAACTTATTGATGGACTAAATGAGGACCTGGCAAACGAATATGCTGCAGTCATCATGTACACATACAATGCAGCTGTCGTTTCTGGTATGTATCGTCAGGTTTTAAAACCTTTCTTTGAAGGTGAAATTTCAGATGAACAAGGTCATGCGATGTACCTCTCAGAGAAGATCAGTACATTAGGAGGTACTCCGACAACAAAGCCAGCTGAAGTAAAGCAGTTGACGGATGTCCAAGAAATGCTGAAAGAAGCACGTAGAGCCGAGAAAGAAACAATCGATCGCTATGAACAGCGTAAAAACCAAGCAGCAAATCTTAACATGACAGAACTAGTTGTCAAGCTTGAGGATCTTATCGCTGATGAAACACATCATATGGAAGAGATGGACCGTCTATTAAGTGATCCGCGCCTCTCATAATAAGTTTGAAATGATCCTAGCAATCGGACATTGCCCCCTCGGGCAGTGTCCTTTTTGTTTTTGGCTGTTTTCGCATAGAATGTTGTTTTTGAGTTTGGAAAATGAGAAAATCAGAGCCTTTCTAAAAAGTGTAATGGAAAAAATAAGTGGCCCCTCCAACCCTGCATACTAATGGTTATCGTGCTATACTGTAAAAAACTGATTTTTCATACAATTAATCCGGTGAGGAGGAGTATCATGCAACACTTTTATGAACTCGTAGATCGTCATTACGATGAGATGGTTGAGATCCGCCGCTATCTCCATGAAAATCCAGAATTGTCTTTCCAAGAGGTGAATACATCTGCTTACATAGCGAAGTTTTATGATGAACTCGGGATTCCTTATCGAGCTAATGTAGGCGGGAATGGTCTCGTTGCAAGGATTGAAGGGAAAAAGCCAGGTAAAACCGTTGCATTGCGTGCGGACTTTGATGCACTGCCTATCCATGAGGAAACAGATCTCCCCTTCCGTTCCAAAGTTGATGGTGTTATGCACGCTTGCGGCCACGATGGTCACACGGCCACATTACTGGTTCTTGCCAAAGTTCTTAATCAGTTGAAAGATGAACTTGAGGGAAATGTCGTCCTCATCCACCAGCATGCTGAGGAATTGGTTCCTGGCGGAGCAGTCACGATGATTGAAGACGGATGCTTGGATGGTGTCGATGTCATTTACGGTGTTCATTTATGGGCGACGGACAATGTCGGTGAAGTCTATTACCGTGAAGGACCGTTCATGGCAGCTGCTGATCAATTCGATGTAAAAATAATCGGCCGAGGCGGCCACGGTGCTCAGCCTCACAAGACAAAAGATTCAGTACTGGCAGCTTCGCAGTTGGTTGTCGCACTCCAGCAGATTGTAAGCCGTAATGTGGATCCTTTGGAGTCCGCAGTTGTTTCAATCGGGTCGTTTGTGGCTGAAAATGCCTTCAATGTCATCGCGGATAGTGCTTCTTTAAAAGGAACCGTACGTACATTCAGTGAAAGTGTGCGTGGAAATATTGAAGCACGGATGGAAGAAGTGATCAAAGGAATCTGTATGTCGAGTGGAACAGACTACGAGTTCACATACACAAGAGGCTATCCTGCTCTTGTGAACCATAAGGAACCGACAGAGCATTTGAAAAAGGTTGCCTCAAGTCTCCCAGGTGTCCTTCGTGTCAGTGAAAAAACTGCTCAGATGGGCGGGGAAGATTTCGCGTACTACCTCGAGCACGTCCCTGGTAGCTTTGCTTATGTAGGTGCGAAAAACCCTGACGCAGTGGATGTTGCACCTCATCATCACCCGAAATTCATGATCGATGAGCGTTCAATGCCGATTGCAGCAAAACTACTAGGCGAAGCCGCTTTAAGCCACTTGAACTACGCACCAGCCGGGAAAGTGAAAACGAACTAGATAGGTAAAGACCGATTCGCCATGTTCATTGATGTTGGCGGCTCGGTCTTTTTAGAATTTAACGGACACTAGGGACCTTATTTGCTCCCTATGACCCGCGTTTCAAAAAATAACGGACACCAGGGACCTTATTTGCTCAATTCTCACCAGAATCAGCCCCGATTATCACAAATAACGGCTCTCATGTCCGCTAATTTTTCAAATCTCACCATTTTGCCGCAAATAACGGCTCTCATGTCCGTTAACATTCTCCTTAGCCTAAATCATCTATTGAAATACCTATATTTTCCATATATACTGGTTTTAATAGTGTCAGTCATAGTGTGCCGCTTCAATATTTGTGTGATCCAGTTTTAACTCTGGTGATTATATTGAAGTGGCTTTTTTATTCTTCTAATAGAACTTTTAAGAAAGGAGATTGATAATGCAAAATTTTAAACAAGTATATGAAGTATGGTTACACGAAAAAATAACCGAAGAAAAGAATCATAGGAGGCGTGAACTACTAGAGCAAGGATTAGGTCATGGGACAGTCGAATTTCTTCGTTTAATCTGGTTTCCTGTTATGAAGAATTTTAATCATTTGGATCCTGAATGGGAGGTTCGAGATTTTAATAATGGTTATCGATATCTTGATCTCGCATACAGACCTGGTAATGCCAAGGGCTGTATTGAAATTCAGGGTTATGGACCCCATGCTCGTGATCTTGATGTCAGGAGATTTAAAGATTTATGTTGGAGACATTCTTTATTAGCATTGGAAGGATGGACAATACTCCCAATAGCTTACTTATCGATTAAGGATGAACCCAAAAGGATCCAACAGCTTATACTAGCTTTTATCGGAAGATTCACTTCTACTGATATCCCCGTAAACCTCAACTATCTAGAGGCTGAAGCTGTACGATTTGCTCGTCGAATCCTCGTCCAATCACTCCACTTGAAATTGCTGATCATCTAAAAATTAGTGACCGGCATGCTAGACGTATCCTACATCATCTTGTTGATTTACAACTTATAAGTGTCGCAAGTGGAACCAAAAGAATGCGGACTTTCAAGCTTAGATGAGATTCCACCTTATCTTAACGGACACCAGAGACCTTATTTGCTCCCTATGACCCGCGTTTCAAAAAATAACGGACACCAGGGACCTTATTTGCTCAAATCTAACCAGAATCAGCCCCGATTATCACAAATAACGGCTCTCATGTCCGCTAATTTTTCAAATCTCACCATTTTGCCACAAATAACGGCTCTCATGTCCGTTACGAAAAAATCCGAGAATCATCCTTCCTCCATCTCATTCAAACACCTCATCCGATAGCAGTTCATAGCTGTATCGCCGAGTTGATCCAGAAAATTATAATTGGCGTATGCTCCGACAATCGCGCCGAAACCAGGTACCATTTGCAGCATCTTCACAAGATCGATGTGGTCGCGATAGGTGAGCTGAAACGTTTTCCAATCATAATCGTCATCCATCGAGGCTTTAGACGGCCACTTGTTCTTAGTCTCTTCCCAGTTTTTGATCGCCAGGTATGTTTCACGTCGGACATCATCACTTGAAAAAGCAAGCAAAAACACATGCAACAAGAAGATCCGCTCGTGGTATTTTCGGGTATCAAATCCATAGATCCTCGCTGCTTCAAACAAAAACCTCATCTTGATACCAAGCAGCAACGGAAAATCAGCCAACCCGAGCAGAATCCCCCCTGCACCTGTGCCCGCTCCTTCTACCATTGCAGTTTTTTTGTAAGTCTTTTTCCGTTCTTGAAGCAATTCATCACGTTTTTCAAGCGTCATTCCTTCGACAGTCGGTTTTTTCGTGGTATATTCATTACCGAACAACGTCGCCTTCACCATGCTTCGAATCGCATTCGTCACAGCATTATGGACTTTATCAGGAATCTTTTTATTGATTTGTCCCTGAACTCTCTTTGCTGCTCGTTTATATAAAGGGGATCGTTTCAAGATCATCTTTTCCCATTCTTGTAATTCCTGTTCGATAGTCTTGTTCCCGCTCATTTCCTTTGCCTCATTTCATCAACGTCCCATTTCAGTAATGATGAATCGTTTCTCAAGCTGTTTGAAAAGCAAAACTCGGGTAAAAGCAAGCACCAATGCACCCCCCGTAATAAGGATTATCCCTGTCTCCACAACTGATAAATGATTGATGAAGCTACTTAATGCAAATAAAACCACTTGTGAAATCATGATACGGAAAATCAGTCGTTGGAACGTTTCGTATCGTTCCTTTTTAGACACCGGGTAGAGGTCGACCCACACTTTCATATCAAAGTGTGGCCATAATGTCGTCAATTGGATCGCCGTCATGTAAATCAAAAGTAAACTGACGCCCCATAGCAAAAATCCTGGAGGCATGATTAGCATCAATATGATTCCGATCACAGTCAGTCGAGCATAAATGCCGAAATAGTCATTCGATCTGATAAAAGCTCTCGTATACATATAGCCGAACACCGTCTCACCTTTTCCACTCAACACTTTCATCAAAGGAGCCGCCCATGACCGTTTACGCACCTTGCGGCTGATTTCTGGAACATCGACAAACATGTTTGCAATCCGATAAAAAAGCATGAGCGCATTTGCTTCAAGCTCTATCAAACGCTCCCACTTCAGGGTATGCTTTTGGGAAAGCGGGCGATACACTGCAACATAAAGGATCGCCATGCCAATGATCAATACTGCCGTAATCAACCATGCTTCTCTAAAAATCGCATAAAGCGTGAATAGTACCGAAAGCAGCCTGATGATGGGGAGCACTTTACGTTTCGTTCCATCCGGCACCCGTAACTCTTCCCATTTTGAAATGATATTCCATCCCGTCAAAAGCAGGATCAAGACTAGGCTTCCAAAATAGACAGCACGTTCAGAAGTGATTCGATTGAAATATAACGGTCCTAATATAAGTAATAGTACAAGCACATTGAATGCTTGCATGACGAAGCTGTAAAGTAACGATTTTTGCAAATAAGGTCTAAAACGACCCTCAACCGGAAGAAGAAAATTGGCATCTGCCGTTTTTAAAAAGGTTCGGATTTTCCCTCTGCTTACAATCAGGAATACAAGAATCGTCAAAAATTCAGCAGCAGGGAACGATTCCGGTAAAACCTTCAATACCTGGCCGTAGTAATAGCTTCCAAGGATAACGCCGACATAAACCGAAAAAAGGAACCCGCTGTTCCCGATATACCGAAGATAGCGTACAGCCATACTCCAAAAATTGTTGGCACGTTCCCTCCAGAGCGTTTTCACATTCATACTCAGGCACCTCTTGTAATTTGAACATAAATTTCATCTAACGTCGCATTTTGCATGTTCATTTTCGACTGGATTTCCGAAAGCGTTCCATCCGCTAAAAGCTTACCTTCATGCAAGATGATGAAACGGTCGCAATACCGCTCAGCCGTTGAAAGGATGTGTGTGGATAATAGTATACCCGTACCGCCTTCCTTCACCTGCACAATAAGATCAAGGAAAGACTGGATGCCAAGAGGGTCAAGCCCTACGAATGGTTCATCGACCACAAATAGTGCCGGTCGGACAAGGAATGCACACATGATCATCACTTTCTGCTTCATCCCTTTAGAAAACTGGTTCGGATACCACTTCAGTTTGTTTTCCATCCGAAACTCTTTCAAAAGCGGTTCGACCCGATCCTTCAATTCCTCTTTATCGATGTCATAGGCCATCGCTGTGAGTTCAAGATGCTCCCATAACGTAAGTTCATCATATAAAACCGGGGTTTCCGGAATATATGCAATCTGGGATCGATAATGATCAGGCCCTTCGTTGATCGTACTGTCATTCACTTTGATCGTTCCTGCTATTGGCTCCATCAAACCCAGAACATGCTTGATGGTCGTACTTTTACCTGCACCATTCAGGCCGATCAGCCCTACGATTTCTTTGGATTTGACATGGAAATTGAGATTATGTAGAACAGGCTGCTGCTGGCTGTAACCGCCTGTCAATTGTTCGACGTGCAAGACACTTTTCATACTTGACCCCTTCCATGGTTCGGTTGTTTTTATGTTAGGCTGTTTCCTAAAAGGTTTGTTGTTCTTCCAGATTGTAAAAAAAGAAAACAGCTTTATGTTATTTTATCAAATAAAAGCGATCCATGCTTATTGTATCAAGAATCGTTTGTATTAACTTGGACAAATTTGGAAAAGATGAAAATGAAGAAGGTATCCCCCCTTCTTCAAAAGAAAAGAGAAAGAGATTGCTGTTGTGTAATCCAACTTCTATGGAGAGTGTACAAACGGCGTGATGCTATTTGTATCGTTTACGGACAACTCTTCTAAACAATGACCACTTTCCCAAGCCATTGTTCATTATCTCTTGTTTCTCTTTTCTTCTCTGACCTCTCCGGAGAGCTCTATCACTTGGATAGAGCTCTTCATTTATTTAGGATGTTTTTAAAAATTGTTGCGAACTAATAAGATGAGGAATGAAAACAACGGAAATATGCGAGATTCCTGCGGAGCAAGCTAAGCAAGAGCCCACTACAGGCGAATCAAGGATCTTTGGCTAACACCCGCCACGTCATGTGCAAGTGAGCTTGAGGAGGCTTGCAGATCACCCTCGGAAAGCGAGTATATTCCATGTAAACTCAAACCTTATATTGAACCTTCCTTTTTTTATGTTCATATCTCCCTATGATACAATTACGACATAGGAAAACATTACTTTTGAAAGGTGTGAATTAGTTTGGAAGATTGTATCTTTTGTAAAATCATCAACGGTGACATCCCTGCTTCAAAGGTATATGAAGATGAGCATGTGTTTGCATTCCTCGATATCAGCCAGGTCACGAAAGGACATACACTGGTCATCCCGAAAGAACACCATAAAAACCTTTTTGAGCTTCCTGCCCAAACTGCTGAACAAGTTTTCTCCGTCATCCCTAAGATTGCGAATTCAATCAAGGAACGCTTCCAACCGATCGGCTTGAATCTTTTAAATAATAATGAAGAGCCTGCAGGCCAATCCGTATTCCATTACCATGTACATATCATCCCCCGGTATGGTGAAGGAGATGGGTTCGGTGCTGTCTGGAAGCCGCATTCAGATGATTACACCTCAGAAGACCTTCAACAGATTGCACAAGAAATTTCGGAATCTATCAAATAAAGAAAACTTGGCAAGGCTAGCCTTAGCGCAGGTTGAGCCTTAGTTGCGCTTATACTGAAAGTATTTATATACATTCATCAAGTGTAAAAAAGAGGCTCTGCACATGTGGCAGAGTCCTCCTTAACCCATTATTCACTTATAAATCGATAACATCCGCTCAACTTCTTGCGATTTAGAAGGCAGAATCGTCCGTTTCAGTTCACCAACTGGTTCAATCAACTTCGGTTCCTCCCAATCTGGGTGATCGAAATGGGTATCGAATTGCTTCAACCAGTTTTGTATTTCGCGATAAAATGGGATATTCCACCGGAGTTGGTGGATGAACTCTTCTCTTGTCCCCTCGAATGCAAATTCATTTTTCATGATATCGAGCATCTCAGCTTGCCATTTCGCCTCTAAAGTGGATTTTCCTTTTATATCCTTGAAACGGTACCATTGCCGATCAAATTCAAAGGCATGCGGATAATAATACGCATAAATCGATTCAAACTGTTCACCGTTGATCGTTATGAACTTCTTTCCCCTGTGTTCACGCAGGACATACCCGCCTTCTGTCCGGTTCATATGCTCAAGCTGTGCAGGTTCGACGAATGTCAGCCATACTTCGGTCGTCGCATTCTGGACGGGAGCTATGATTGCTGGCAAAGAGCCATATGGCGCTAAAAAGGACCCGTAAA
The DNA here is from genome assembly GCF_019720915.1 of Alkalihalobacillus sp. TS-13. Classification (GTDB taxonomy): domain Bacteria; phylum Bacillota; class Bacilli; order Bacillales; family Fictibacillaceae; genus Pseudalkalibacillus. The sequence continues at coordinate 81,213 of NZ_JAHKSI010000005.1, read as the reverse complement.
TGATGTCTGAATCCAGCATGGAGGCACGAAGACATAACACGAAGTCATTTAAATCTTTATTCAAATTGAATTTATACCGTAACTGCGCTAAACAAATGTTCGAACCATATGCTACAAGAGGAACTCTTTCCTCAATCGGCGGCAACTCCTGTTCATGAAGGAAATCCCCGATTGAAAGTTTATAATCCGAACCGTCTTGAAAAGAACCCAACAAGTTGTCTGAGTCGGAATATTCGACCGTCAAATCTTCAATGGATACCCCTTTCTTTTCAATGATCCTGTGTGCTTTCCCTTCATAATAAATAAAGGATGAGTCCGGACGCGGTCCTGGATATATATCCGGATGATCATATGGACTGAGATCAATCGGTTTATTTTCTCTATACAATTTCTTCATCCCCCTTATATCTATGGTGTGATTCAAGTATAATGAATTTTCAGAAGTCTTACTATAACCAATCTTAACTTTGGACAAAGGAGTCGAGCTTCATGGAAACATTCAATTTCAATCCTGGACCTACTGCCCTTCCGAAAGAGGTCCTCACACGTGCACAGCAAGAATTGATCAATTATCAGAACACAGGTTTGTCTATTCTCGAAATGAGCCACCGGAGTAAAGCATATCAATCGATCCATGAAAATGCACAGCATTCGATGCGATCTTTTTTAGATATTCCGGATACCCATGAGATTTTATTTTTACAGGGTGGAGCGAGCCTCCAATTCACGATGGTCCCGATGAACCTCCTCAAAGAAAATCAATCCGCCTCTCATATCGTAACAGGTTCTTGGAGCCAAAAAGCGTATAATGAGTCCTTGAAGATCGGTACGACTGAAATCACAGCAAGCAGTAAAGAGTCAGGCTTCACGTATATCCCTCAAAAATCCGAGTGGAATGAACTGAGCGAGAATACCGGTTATCTGCACCTTACGAGTAACAACACAATCTATGGTACCCAGTGGCAATCGTTTGATGAGCTTCCCGATGTTCCGCTCGTCATCGACATGTCGAGTGATATTGGCTCAAGATCGGTCCCATGGGAAAAAGTCGCGCTCGCGTATGCAGGCGCTCAGAAAAATATCGGTCCAGCCGGCGTCACAGTAGTGATCATCCACAAAGATGTCCTTGCTGAGACGAATGAAAATCTTCCAGCCATCCTTGACTACAAGGTCCATGCAAACAAAAATTCGTTGCATAATACCCCACCGACCTACACGATCTACATACTTGGGTTGATGGTAGAATGGATGATCGGACAAGGTGGCTTACCTGAATTCATAAAACGAAGTGGAGAAAAATCCTCTCTTATCTATAAAGCAATCGATCACAGCGCAGGATTCTATTCCGGACATGCCGAAAAAGCGAGCCGTTCCCAGATGAACATCACCTTCAACCTGCCTTCTGATGAGCTTAGCAAAGCTTTCTTACAAGGAGCTGAGGAAAGAGGATTCGTAGGTCTTAATGGACACCGTTCAGTCGGAGGCTGTCGTGCATCCATCTATAATGGAATCGGAATCGAGTCCTGTGAGCGCCTGGTCGATTACATGGAATATTTCAAGCAAAAACATGCATGAATGTATCCTTGAGAACGCCTTACCATAAACTGTCATAGGTAATGTAAGTAAAAATCCTTTTTTTTATCTGCTCAATGATGGTAGAATGAAGGCATCCGTTTTACTCGCAATAGGCATCAGCGCACTATTGGAGTTAGCGAGAACAGATGAGTTGAGAAGAGGAGAGGATACGTATGAAATCCATTCAATTAGCATTGATTGGAGTACTATTAGCTGTAGGATTTGTGCTTCACGCAGTCATACCGGGAATTTTAGGGTCGATGAAAATCGATATGCTATTGACAATGATGTTTCTAGCGATCATTTTATTCCCTGACAAAAAAAGCGTTGGGGTAACAGCACTCGCTACAGGAGTCATATCGGCTTTGACCACAAGCTTTCCAGGAGGTCAGCTTGCAAACTTGATTGACAAACCGGTAACAGCTTTCGTCATTTTTGCATTATACATGAGCTTGAAAAAATATCATGGTACTGTAATACTTGCTGCTTCTTTAACTGCAGTAGGAACGCTGATCAGCGGCGCGATTTTCTTATCAGCTGCTGCAATCCTGACGAGCCTGCCAGCACCATTCATCGCCTTATTCGTTACTGTGGTACTACCGACAGCGGTCGTCAATACAATTGCGATGACAGTACTGTTTCCAATCATGCAGACTATTACAAAACGATCGACCTTTAACTACCAGACACAATAAATGTAAAAATAAAAGCGTAAAAAAACCGATACCCATCAAAGGGTGTCGGTTTTATCTGTTTTTCCCTGTTCCCAATTCAGGAACTGGTCAATTTCTTCGTTGACGGTTTTCCATACATAACTGATAATCGCAATATCATCGACAAGTCCTAACCCTGCGATGATGTCTGGAATTGCATCGATTGGACTTAAGAAATAAAGAAGCCCAGCAACGACCAATACCATTGATTTTTTGGAGATTTCACGGTAATTTCCTAAACGATACTGATCTGCGAGACGAATGAGTGCCTGTATTTTATCCAAAAAACCTCTTAAGGCTTCTTGTATATCATCCTTCTGAAGTTTTGCACGTACGCTTTGAACCATCTGGCCGCTTTCTTCACGATTCTCGATCAACGTACGTGCATGTCTTAACATTTTTCGAAAGTACATGAACAGTTTGATTTTTTTCCACATCTCTAACGCCTCCTTCTCTCATATCTTCCACATCTTTCTTCATATTAATCCGAGAAGAAGAGTTTGCCAAGATGTATTTGGAGATGGAAGTATTTTCGGATATAGAATGGTCGATTGACACAAGCTAAATTCAATATCAATTAAAATTTGATGACAAAGAAAAGAACAACAAGTAATAGACAAACACTTCCGATTACACCAAGCATGCGGCCGATGCTCTGTTTTTTGTGGACCTGGACATTTCTGAACGAATAACGTTTTGTGTCCAGAAACATCCTTATCATGAAATAAAATAAAAGTAGCCCAAGAATGGCAAGTACAATAATTCCATAGATCATCACTCATCACCCCATACCATCCTATGAATGAGATGAGTAGTTTATTCCCCGAGAATTGTTTAAGATTGTCGATATCGTGGGATAGTTTTGTAGAAATGGTCGAACGATTTATGAAGGTTTCTAAAAGGCGTTCACGAATAATGTAACAAGGACTTATCTTGTTTGGACGGGACCCAACGCCCTCGGCCCTCGACAGATGAGAAAGATCACGAAAGGAGAAAAGGAATCATGAAAAAAGAGCAAAAATCGGTTCTAATTGGCTTTGCGATTGGAAGTATTGTCACTGCGGCAGCAACATTGTTATCAACACCAAAATCAGGTCGGGAAATCCGTAAGGACATTAAGGATTCGACCTATAAATTGAAACAAACAATGACAGATGTTAAAAAAGAAGGCATCAGCTTGAAGGAGCAAATCATCCAGGTTTCAAAAGAAGGTGTAGATGCTTTCAAGGAAGTTGCGACAGATTTGAAAGAAGATATCAAATCCTGGAGGAAGGAAATTGAACCGAACATCGAAAATATCAAAAACGATGTAGAAGAAATCAATGAAACCGTTGCAGAACTCCAGGAAGAATCAAAGGAACCAGTAAAAACAAAAGAAACTGCAGATACAAAGTGACATAAAAAAAGACTGGCTCAAGAAAGTGTTCTTCACTTGACACTCGAGCCAGTTTTTTTATCCTTCTCTTCTTTCAATTCCCCTAATTGAATTCGCCATCTGCCTTCCAAACCAAAAAATGATCAGACATACTAAAATGTAAAACATACTTACCGATATAAAGTTGTGTGATGGTTTCTTCCAATAGTATCAAGTTTAAAAAGAACTGAATACTTATGACAATGGAAATATACGAGCCTCCTGCGGGACAGCAAGAGCGAATTATTGGTGAACGTCGAAGCCAGTACATCTTGTACAAGTGAGCTGAGGAGGCTTGCAGATTCAGGGATAATGCGTGGAAGTGATGTCTAGCTCAGCGACCAGTCACTTGGAACACTTCAAACTCCCTGCGGCGGCTACAGCCCTTCTCGTCAGTTTTCCAGTGACCTACGTGACTAAACGGGTCGCTTCCGCTTTTCGTTCGCCCGCGGAAAGCGGGTATATTTCCAAACTCAAAACTACAATCTATGCGAAAAAAGCTAAAAAGAAAGTTCCTAAAAAATTATAAATTTTTGTCAAAAATAAAAAGGTTTTGTCTTTTTATGTCGAAATAATACTTATATATTCACACTCAAAAGATTTATCAAGAAGCAATTATTGGGAAAAACATGTGAACACTTAGATAATTGTCTTTATAAATCTAACATTTCCTGTCATAATATAAAGCAGAATGGAGGTTCATTATGGAAAATAAGAAAGATTTTTCAATGAAAGAAGCTATGATGTTCAGTCATAAAGTCGCCCAGATCAGTAAAGCCATGTGGAAATGCGTCGAGAAGGATTGGCAAGGATGGATTAAACCATTTGGTCTTAACATCAACGAACACCACATCCTCTGGATTGCTTTCCATCTTGAAGGAGCTTCGATCTCTGATATCTCCAAGTTCGGTGTTATGCACGTGTCAACAGCATTTAACTTTTCCAAAAAGCTTGAAGAGCAAGGCTATTTAACCTTCTCAAAGAAAGAAAATGATAAACGCAACACGTACGTAAAACTTACCGATACGGGAAGAGATCTGTTATTGAGGACAATCGAAGATTACCAGCCGGAAAATTACGGCATATTCAGTGCATCACTCAAGATTCGTGATCTTTATGGTAAATTCCCTGAGTTCGATGAATTGATGGCAGTGATTCGAAGTGTGTACGGGGATGACTTCATGTCCATCCTTGATACAACTGTCACTAAAATAGATAGTGAATTTGAAGAGACTGATCGTCAACTCGTACCTGTAAAGCGTGAAGACGAAATTACTGACGAACTTTTATCTGAAAAGCAAAAAGATGAAATCGAAAAAGTACCAACCACAACTTGATAAAGGTTGGGGAGTATTAATCAATGCATCAACTCATGGGTCAGCTTTCGGATTGAGGAGACCTGCAAAGTGAATTAATAGAGGAGTCATATCGACCATTCCGGCTTCTCTTAATTCATCTTTTTGAGCATCTAGTTCTTTATATTGTTCAAGAAATACCTTCGTCTTACTTAGCTCTTATGAAATTCGATCCACGCGATTTTTCACCTTCTTTTTCTGGCATCACGACGCCTTTCCATCCCCGAAGTTCCTACACTACACGATCCTTCTTTACTATTTATTTTACCTATTGCATCGCTTTCTGGCACCCTTCCATAAACGTTTCTAATTTTTTTGTAAAACCTATTGATTTTTCGTTCGAAACATCGTACTGTATGGGAGTGGTTTTTAAAGCAAGGTTCTCACCTTTCCCCACACATTTTATTTCCTAAAGAAGGTGATACATCATGAACTGTTACAAGTCTATAAATTTAACAAGAGATTACGGTAAACTACGCCTTTTGCTGATTTCAACACTTTTCAGCTTAACGTATTTTATCGTTTATTTTATGGTTTTTAGTTTGTTCCACCCAGAAACGATCTATTATCAAACCGGATTGATGCCATTATTGTTGGTGTTCATACTGATTATCCCTTTTCATATATTTTTGCATTGTCTGCCGATCTGGATCTCAGGTCGCAGAGCGTGTATGGCTTTTGGGGAAAACCGTTTTTCACTCTTTTGCCGTATACCTGAAGTCCTGTCTAGAAGAGTTGCTTTGTTTGGCGTTTCTTTTCCGCTGATCGTTATCACGTCGGTTTCATTGATCGGTGGCTATATGATGCCCGAATTTTTACATCTATTTGCGATTGTTTCGACTTTGAATATCTTCCTGTGCGTAAAAGATATGATTTATATCATCCATCTATGGAAAGCACCGAAAGATTCATTTCTAGAAGACGGTGATACAGGATTCCAAATCATCGTTAAACGTACATTTTAATAAAAAAACTTGCCTCAACCAATCCTTCGGTACTGGCTGGGCCATAGTTACATTGATATTGTTGATTTTTGCGAAATTCACTCCCTTTCCGCCGGCACAAGAAAAAGCGAAGCGACCCGTTTAGTCACGCAGGTCACTGGAGGACTGATGAGGAGGCTTGAACCAAACAAAGACTTGGTTCTGCGTGGGCTAACTCATAAGGATGTCAATCAATGTGTTGCCGCCGCAGGAAGTTTGAAGTGATCCAAGTGTCTGGTCGCTGAGCTAGACATCACTTCATTGCATTTACCTACTTCCGCAAGCCCCTCCTCACTTGCACAGGACGTCAACACAAAAATGAAATCATTTTCGTGTCTGCTATGAGAATTCTTAGAAGCTTTCCTTATGCTGGCTTCGACGTTCACCATAGGACGTACTTGTACAGGATGTACTGACTTCGACGTTCACCATAGGACGTGGTGGTATTTAGTCGAAGATCATTATTATAGTCAAAGTTCATTATTATAGTCGAAGATCCTTTAAAAGAGTGTGGGGTCACGCCTGGCTCGCTGTTCCCGCAGGAGTATCGAGTCAGGAATCAACAATATTATTTAACAAAGCCAAATATAAAACAAAAAGACTGACCATGAGCATCGATGTAAATGATGTTAAATGGTCACTCTTTTTTAATGGCTTTAATATGTGGCTTTGTCAAGTCAGTTTAAACCTTTTCATACTGAAACTACTCTTCTGTAATATAGTAAACCTTAAAACGGATGTTATCTTTTTCAAGATCAAATGATTCGGCCTTTAAGAACAGTTGATCCTTTAATTTGATCTGGTTCAGCTTCAAAAGAATCGTTTCTTCTTTATCATTGATCTCAACCCATGGTGGTAAATCGGTACTCCCCTTGATAAACTCCAAAATTTTCGAGCCCGGCAGTTTCAGTTCCCCTAGCTTGATCGATTCTTCTTTTAACAGAAGATTTCCATTGTCTAATACTTGAGGTTCGAAATCCATGGTGAATTGGACTTCATTCGAAAAAAATGTGAAGTACCCTTTTACCTGGACATTATCTTTGAGTTCGACACTATAATCGAACTTCGGATTTCTGCCGGATTTCAATTGTGCCAGTTGTTCTTTGATCAAAAAATTCAATTGATCCTTTGACGATTCGATATCGAATATCGGCTCTCCCTGTTTGGGTACATCACGCATGGACTTCTCTTCTTGTTTATCCCCCATGAATACCAATGTTCCGACGATGATTGGAACGATGATCATGATAGTAAGTAAAATGAAAAAAGCATATTTCCATCTGAATTTCAAAGCGTTCTCCTCCCGTCCCACATAATCTATAATAGTTGTTACTGTTCATTCTTTTAATATTTTGGTATGTTAGTAATACAATCTCTTAGTTTCGGAGGTTCAACCTATGACAATGATTGCAATTTATTATATAGCATTCGCATGTATCATTCTTTTCTTGTTTAATACACTTACGAATCGCTTATGTATTCAAAAGAATATACCTGCAGAAAAACAGGTGAATGTATTCCGTTGGATTAACATCATGATCACAATCCTGTTAGTAAGCTCGTACATTGAAGTAATTTTTGTGCATTGACGCAATTTATGCTCCATAATATTTCATTATTACCCAGACAGGTATATGTACAAACATAAAAGAGCCCCTTTGTTTAGAGAGTTCGAACGTTCATAGGCTTTTTGAACAGTACGAATGAAATCTTGAGAAAGTCAAGAGCATTCCTTGGGCTGGATTTTGATGGTTAAATTTACGACACTCTTACGGGATTACACAGATTATATTTAAAGAAAACTTGGCAAAACCTTAGGCGTAGGCTGAGCCATTAGTTGAACTTATACTGATGAAAGTATTTTTATACTTTCTTTAAGTGTAAAAAAGAGGCTGACAGCGATGGTCAGCCTCTTCCTCATTCAGAAATACGTATTAGCAAATCCAAGCTGCGCCTACGATAATCAATAGGATGAACAATACAACGATCAACGCAAATCCTTTTCCATACCCGTATCCACCCATGATGTCACCCCCTATTCCGGTGTTATGTTATCCTATGCATTGAGGTAAGCCAAAGCATAGGCTGCTATCCTTTCGCTCGGAAATTTCTCTAAATTTTTAGCAGATATAGCATGCTCCAATAATGATCAACAAAAGGAACAGTACTACAATCAAGGCAAAGCTGCCTCCATGTCCGTAACCCATTGCAATCCCTCCTTTGGTGTACACTTATAGTGTATAAGTCCAGTGTCAATCTTGATTAGACCAATGCCCTTATTTTTAAAAACGGGCGGACGCACAAGCAATTCCAATAAATGTGTATTTTTTCTCATATTTGGTGTGGAGTGTGTATTTTTAACAGGTGGATATGCTATAGTAGGAGATGTGAAAAAATTTCTACATCATAGGAGTGTATGTCGATGAAAAAGTGGGTCCTGACGGTTGCTGCAGCAACAACGATTTTTGGTACCGCTGCATGCAGTAATAATGGCGATTCCGGTGATAGTAAAGTAATTGTCGAAACAAGTGCCGGAGATGTCACACAACAAGATTTCTATAATGAAATGAAGAAGCAGCCTCAATCAGAACAAATTCTACAAGAACTCGTACAATACAAGGTTCTTTCTGAAAAATATGAAGTCAGTGATAAAGAACTCGATAAAGAGATCGATTACCTCAAAAGTCAATTTGGCGGAGATGAAGGCTTTGAAAATGCGCTTAAACAAAGCGGTATTGAAGGGGAGGAGGAGCTTCGGGACGTTGTAAAACGTAACCTCGTATTCTTCAAAGCTCAGACTGAAGGTATTAAAGTTTCTGAAGAAGAAATGAAGAAGAAGTATGATGAAGAATACAAAATTAAAGAAGTTGAAGCGCGTCACATCTTGGTAGAGGATGAAAAGACAGCTAAAGAAGTGAAAAAGAAGCTTGACGAAGGTGGAGACTTCGCAGAACTTGCGAAGGAATATTCTACTGACCCTGGTTCGAAAGACAAAGGTGGAGAATTAGGATCATTCCCACGCGGTCAAATGGTTCCTGAGTTCGATGAAGTGGCATTTTCACTTGAAAAAGGAAAAATTTCAGACCCAGTCAAATCGCAATATGGGTTCCACATCATTGAAGTGTTAGACCAAAAGACGCAATCATTTGAAGAAGCAGAGTACCAAATCAAGAAAACATTGCTTCAAGAGAAAGCTCAAGAAAAAGCACAAAAGGACCCAGATGCCAACCCGGTCGATAAAGCTATGAAAGATGCTAAAATCGACGTGAAAGATAAGGAATACAAGGACCTTTTCAATAAAGATGATGCAGAAAAACAAAAACAAGAATAATTGAAGAAGGACTGACGATTGTCAGTCCTCTTTTATTTAAAAGATTATTAGACTTCCAGGACGATTTTTTAGACTTAAGCAACTCTGCTCGTAAAAAACGCCTATTTCGGTTTCCCAAAGGCAGCTTTTTTCTTACTATTCCCCAGATGCCTGGTTTCGCCGTTGTTTTTCTTCTTCAATCCGTTCCATGTAGATTTTGCCTTCCTCTTCGATATGAACTCGATCCAGCTTCCTATCCTCAACTGTATGAAACCATGCTCTATAGCCGGAGTACCCTATTCCTGCTAATACGAAGTACATCCACCAGGGAACACTTGAAAGAACCGGTTTAAGATTGCTGTATACACCTGTGAATTGTAACAATGCAAAAAATAAAACAACCGTAGCGACAACGTATAGGCGACGCATCGACTTTCCTCCTTTGTAGACAAGCTTTGTTATTACAAAGGTATGTAGGATAACGGTTGTTTATGACTATTTAAAGATTGGTGGGGACAGACTTTTTTTGCTCTGTCAAAGGTTTATAGAATGAACGGTTATCAAGCGCAAAAACACGTTCTGTGAACTCACCTGGGTTCACTCTGCTTAATGCACGATCCATCATATTCATTTTCGCATCAATATTATCGATATAGTGGAGAATTTCAGCTTCTCGTACCAATGGTGGCTTAGGACTCCCCCACTCTGCTCTCGAATGATGACTCAATACCATGTGTTGGAGAATCAATACTTCTTCCCCATCTATTTCTAGTTCACGGGCAGCTTCACCAATTTCTTCAACCATCATAGTAATATGTCCTAACAGATTGCCTTCAAGGGTATAACTCGGGGCAACCGGCCCAGATAACTCCTTTGTTTTTCCAAGATCATGCAGGATGACACCTGCATATAACAAGTCCGTGTCTAACGATGGATACAGCTGAGCGATTGATTTGGCAAGCTTGAGCATCGACACCACATGAAAGGCTAGTCCTGAAACGAATTCATGGTGGTTCTTCGTTGCAGCCGGGAACTCTAGAAACGCCTTCTGATGTTTCTTCACAAGGTGGCGGGTGATCCGCTGGATGTTCGGATTTTTCATTTCAAAAATAGCTTGTGTGATCACTTCGGTCATTTCGTCCTGGGGAAGTGGTGCTGTCTCTACAAAGTCGTGGACGCTCACTCCATCATGCGTCGTAGTTAATCTGATCTGCTTCACCTTGAGCTGCGCTTTCCCGCGATAGCTGGTGATATCCCCCATCACTTTGACGATGGATTCGGGAATAAATTGCTGCTCGTCGCCAGGACTCGAATCCCACAGCTTTGCCTCTATATCCCCTGTATGATCCTGCAAAATAAGTGTCAAAAATGGTTTTCCAGTACTTGTGGTCCCTTTAGCTGCAGATTTGATCAGCAAATAATCATCAAAAATATCTCCTACCTGGTATTGTTGGATTCCTCTTTTCATCCCTCTTACCTCCTCTTTTTTCAGTTGGGTATGGGTTGTCCAAAAAGTGTCTTAGTCTCTCCAAACATAACAACATTTTGAGAAAAATCGTGGTTTTGATACACCATGTTGTGTTGGAGGTGTCTGACACTTTTCTTTTAGGACAGCCCCGTCCATACATTCATTACGAATACGGAATATGTAAATTGACAAAATCATGCAAGCAAGTACTGGTTAAGGCTGCAGCGTAACATTACATAGTTGAATGCGAAACAGGATAACGAGGCCGATAGATGGAACATCGGCCCCTTGTAACTTTTCTTTACCTCTTTCATGAAATCATCATTCTATTCACGATCGGCCCGCTCTATGATGATCACAATTGAAACACCATTTTCTTTATTTTGGACCTCTACAGTTCCATTATGAAGTTCAACGATACGTTTGACAATAGCCAGACCAAGCCCGAATTGTCCTTTATGGCTTTTTTCGAAAGGTTCAAAAAGGCGGTCCAGTTTTTCTTCAGGGATGGTCTCACCATCATTGTGCACCCTCATTGTCGTTTGTCCATTCTCTCTTTCACAGGAGATATCGATATAAGATTCCGCATAACGTAAAGCATTCTGGATTATATTTTCGAAGACGACCTCCCATTGGCTGCGATCTCCTTTGAACTCGATATCTTCACCACTTACTTTTATCATAATTTCTTCCCGCTGGTACAGAAATCGATCAAGGACTTCTTGAATCAATGAACCGAATCGGATCGTTTCATTTCGTGGTTCATTGTCTTGCAATGTATCAAGTTTTGAAAAATAAATCATATCTTTTACGCGTTCTTCCATCCGCCCAGTTTGATTGATGATCACATCCATCATTTCTTCAAGGTCTTTCTCTGGAAAAACACCGTCCTTGACGGATTGTGCATAGCTCTGGATTGTCATGATCGGTGTCTTTAATTCATGAGAGGCGTGCTGAATGAACCGTTTTTGTGACTGATCATTTCGTATCAAGTTTTGTCTCATCCGTTCAAACTGTTCCGAAAGCTGTTGGAAATCCTGGTCTCCCTTCAGCTCGAACGGTTCGCGCCAGTTTCGATTACCGATTTGCTCAAACCGTGCACCAAGAGCCTTTAATGGCTTCCTTAAATAATTGGATAGCCAAATCGCAGGAATGATACTGATGACGATCCCGATGACAAAAATCCAGATCAGTCTTTCCCATAATCGCTGTACGAGCTGATCACGATATGTATCCCACATATACGATACCATGAAGGCGTCATTTCCGTTCACTTCAATCGGCCTGATGACATAAAAGAGTGTCGCATCCCTGTAGGAAAGCTGAAAATCACCTTCATCCTCTTCAAGCAATATCGCTTTTTCCCAAATATGCCGCAATACTGTTTCAGGGACGGAATCCCCCTTGATAACAAAGGATTGATTGCCGAGCAGAAGGTGGCCGACTGATCTCGCTGCCTCCCGACGTTCTACGAAATTGAGGTTCGTATCCGGCAGTTCCTGCTCTGGTCCAGTCGGGCCTTCAAGAATGAGATCCTGTTGTTCTTTTATGATCCGGTATGATTCTTCTGTAAGGGCCTCACGCATGGATAACGGATAAATGACGACTACACATAATCCGACGACGAAAACCAACAGGAAAAAGGAAATCCAGATTCGCTGAGCTATACTAAGCTTTTTCACGATGTCTCAACCCTATAACCCCCGCCGTATAGCGTTTCAAGATTCAGGCGTGGCATCTTTTTACGGATGCGTCGGACTACATCATCCACAGCACGTTCCGACCCGACGTAATCCTTTCCCCATACACCTTCAAGGATATCCAACCGCGATTTTGTTTCATTTAAATGTTCCGTCAGAAAAAGGACGACCTCGAATTCTTTCGTAGTCAGGTCAACCTCTTCATTTCGATAGGTGATTTTTCGATCAAGCGGCTGAATGCAATATTCATTAACCCACCTATTTTGATACTTTCCTCCTGGACCTTCGTAAATTCGCTGCATGAGTTTTTTAGCCCGGATGATTAACTCCTTCGGTAAGAATGGCTTTGTAATATAATCGTCGCTTCCCAATTCAAGACCAAGCACTCGATCGAGATCCTGGTCTCTAGCAGATGTGAAGATGACCGGAACATCCGTGCGTTCCTTTATATGTTTCAAAAGCCCATACCCATCCACACCGGGAAGCATGATATCCAAAACCCATAGGTGCGGTGGCTTCTCAATGTATTCCAACGCACTCGTTCCGTCATGAAAAACCTTTACCTTCCATCCCTCTTTTTCCATATACGCTTTGAGTACAGCTGATAAATCCTGTTCATCTTCTACTAGATAAATCATGTAGCCTGCCATATCTTCTCAACTCCTGGGAAAACTAATAGGTTTGGACTTCAAGTGATGCTCTATCTGGTAACTGTAATGGCTTCTCAGTCAAATAAGCGACTGCATTTCCGTGACACGTAAAATAGAGCACCTGTCGTTCTTCTGCAATGGATCTGATGAGCTTACATGCAAGATTACGACGTTTTTCATCGAAATTTACAAGAATATCATCCATGATCAATGGGAAATCTCCCTGATTTTCATATTCTTCTGCCAGTGCAAATCTTAATGATAAATAAAGTTGCTCCATAGTAGCTCTGCTCAACTCTTCTGGCTTAAAAACAACTCTATCTTTACGTTCAATAAGGAAACTTTCTTCTCCTTTCGGGGCGATGATCCGGTTATACTCCCCTTCTGTCAGGACTGTAAAATAACCTGCCGCCCGCTTGATTACACGCGGTTGTCTTTCAGATTGATAGTTTTGCTTCGCCCGATCCAGGACATATTGCGCCGTCCGGTAAACAGCCCATTTCTTAGCTTCTTCAATGAATTCACTCTTGGCCAGATGATAGGAATGAAGTTGATTCGAATATGTGCCATCTTCTTCTAGATGTGTAATCGCGGCTTGCAATCGTGAGCAATCATCACGTAACATGTCGATATCTTTGTTGGTTGTTTCAAGCTCCTCGTCCAGTTTTTCTAAACGAGCTTGGAGATTGCTTAATTTTGACGGATCGTTCTCCAGGTGTTCGATGATTTTCCAATCTGTCGAAGCCTGCAATTGAGCATCTACCATTTGCAGTTGTTCTGTCCATTTTTCATATCTTTCATTCGCTTTTCCTTTTTCACGGAAAGTTTCTTCACCTTCTACCTCAGCTAATGTAAACAAGATTTCGATTTCATCTGTATATTTCGTATACTTTGTCAACAATCCTTCATACTGTTCCTGAAGCTCTTCAATAGAAACGGCTAAGCTGTACTTTTCTTCACGCTTTTTCATCTGTTCCTTTAACTGTCTCGATAGCTGTGATAGATTCTGCTCTATCCCGTGATTGGAGTCAATATGACAGGCACGTGAGATATCCCGAACCGCGCTCTCAAACTTGGAGAGTTCCGTTTGAAGCTGAGCTAGTCTCTTTTTCAAATGACTCCGCTCCGTCAACCTTTTCTTCAAGTGATCGATCCGTTCAAAAATTTCGAGGAGCAATTCGTCCGGGACATTTGGTGGTATATGCGCCATTTCCCTCCAACTGGACAGTTCCTCTACAGTCTGATGATGCTTAATCTCCCATTGGTCATAACGACGGGCTACATCCTGGTATCTCTTTGCAAGAGCCTGTTCATGGTCTTTCAGATGATCTAATTGGACTGCCAACTGCTGTTGATCGTTTAACAGTTGATTCAGATGATCCAGTTCTGATACGTCATTGCTGTCTTGGTGATTACGAAGCTCGGCTTCAAGTTCGGTGATTTGCCGCTTAAGATCTTGCTCATTATCCAAACCGCCTTTTTTATTCAGGAGAATACCGGCGCCTACCAGACTGATCCCGATGATGAGACCAGCAATATAATCGCCTTGCATCATCCACATCCCCGTCAGCACGATTCCAAGACCGATCATCGCCCAAATGATCATGCCGTTGATCGAGTTTCCTTTTGAAGCGCTTTGGAGGCTTTTCAGTGTTTCAATTCTTCCTTTTAACAATTCCGGCGATTGACTGCTCAGGTCTTCCACCTTTACACGATAGGATTGGATTGTTCCCTCCGGAAGCATCTGCTCTTTTAACCGGGTCCTCTTCGCTTCATTTTCCTCAAGTTCACCTCGAGCATTCAAAAGGTCCTCATCGAGTCTTTTTTGCTCTTCTTCCGATTGGTCGAGCCTTTTCAATTTGCTGATCAATTGCTGTTTCGTAACGAGATCTGTGTTGATCGAACGGATTGTCTCTTCTGTCCATTTTTGACCGATCACCTGCATTTCATTATCAATTTCTTGCTGAAGATACTCGATCCGTTCATTCAGTTTGCTATAGTCTTCCTGTCTCCCTTTGTACAAACGGAAGTTGCTTTCCAGTTCATTGATCCGAGGAGCATGATCGAGCATTTCATCGTTGAGGTATATTGCATCATAAACCTCTTTATTTTTACGTATCAAATCTTCCACATGTTTTCGATCACTGTGCAATTCGATTTGTCGTTCTTTAAGACTTTGAAATCGATCCAATCCTTCCTCGGGGAATGGTACAGCAGTGGGAAGGCTCTTCAACTGGTTCTCGATTGTGTTTTTCTGTTCAAGAAGCGGGTTGATCGATTGGAGATGCTTAAGTTCCGTCCTTTTCTGATCGAGCCCATTTTTCGCTCTTTCGGATTTTGATAACGCTTCTCTTTTATCCTCTAATTCGGATTTCATTCGGTTATACTCATCAAGCTTCTTGCTCCATTGCTTCACCTTTTGTTCGAGCTCATGGAGGTGGTTCAACTTCTGATTCAAGACAGGATTCTTGCCATTCGGTTTGAATAGTCTGTTTTGTTGCTCCTCTAACGATTTCGAAATCTGGTTGAGCTGCTGGGCACCGGTCAATCCCGCATTGAAAAGATATTCCCCTATCTGCTCTGATTTGATTTCATTCACTTTTTGCAATCCGTCCAGGTTGAAAGAAAAGACATCACGGAAGGTTTGGTGGTTCACTTCCCCTAAGACCTGCTGCAGGAAAGCCTCTCCTTCATTGCTTCCGTCTTCTTTTACGATCGTGACAGTTCCAGAAGCATCGCCTTTCCTCTCAATGGTAAGGAAGCCATGCTCAGCTGTTTCGATACGCAGTTTTCCGCCGTAGGCCTGGGTCGTCTTCGGCTCGTATCTCAACCGCTTTTCACTCCGTTTAGGAAACCCGAACAGCATATATTCGATAAAGGCCATCACAGTGGATTTCCCAGATTCATTTTCCCCGTATATGGCCTGGACTTCTGTCTCTTCAAATTGGATGAATTCATTCTCGAATCGCCCGAATCCGTATATATGTAAATCTATGATCCTCATCGCCAGCCCTACCTTTCAGATTGCAATGCTATCGATTCAATCAACAGCCTCTTGGCTTCTTCTACAATCTCCTGGTCTCCCAAACTTTCATCATCTAAAAATTTCTTCGCTTTCTTATGCTTCAAAAGAGTTTCCAGGACGGGATCGCTCTTGTCCAATTGCTCGAATACGTTAAAGATTTCCTTCATGAAATGGGATTCTCCAAGTTCATTGATGTATTCTGTGATAACGGGCTCAACGGTTATGCGATTCACCCATACAAATGGTTCTTCCGTTTCTTCCCCTTCATGCAAATGATCCATCAAATCATCCAGTGTGTCATGTTCGTTCAGTGATTTGAGAACCGGACTTTCACCCGAAAGCTCAATCGATAAAATCGTATTCACCCCTGTAGTGCGTAACTTCTCTTTTACGAGGTTGATTTGATGAATCAAATCATCCATCGTATCTGTTTTTCCTATTGAAAGACTTTCAGACTCCCATCGAACAGTTGAAGTATCAAGAAAATTCAACGAAGTATCCACTTCGTTCATTTCGACCAGATAACAACCTTTTGGACCACTCTCTTTCCGATTCAACCCTTGAATGTTGCCAGGATAGATTACATAGGGATGATGGGAAAGTACCTCTCTTTTATGGATGTGTCCTAACGCCCAATAATCGAAAGGTTGTGCCTGCAACTCCTGGAGTATGAAAGGAGCATACGTCTGGTGATCGGTATTGCCTCCGATCGATCCATGTAGTAAAGCGATATGAAATGGGGGGCCTTCCAGCTTTCTATACTTCGCTGAGATATTTTCCGTCACCGCTTGCTTTGGATAACTATAACCATAAAGATGCGCAAGGACTTTCCCTTCTTTTTCAAAAGGAAACATCTCCGGTTCTCTGCTGCTGAAGAAATGGACATTGTCTGGCCATTTAAGTTTGATATACTCGCCGTCTAAATGATCATGGTTTCCATGTATGACGAAAATGTCGATCATTTGGTCCTGGAGTCGTTGAAACTGATTTTTCAAAAACAATTGGGCCTTCAAACTCCGATTTGCTCCATCATACAGGTCTCCTGAAATGACGAGGAAATCGACCTGATTTTCAATAGCAAGCGTAACTAGTTTTTCAAAGGATCGGAACGTACTATCTTTGACGATATTGAAAACGGGCTCAGGCAGGTGCCCCAGACCCTTGAATGGTGTATCGATATGTAAATCTGCAGTATGTATGAATCTGATTTTCCGCATAGTCATCTCATCCTTCCTCCAAGCGAGATCCTTATTGCTATTTTACCACATCCATACGAGCGTTTGTTCGTTATATGATGATATAGAAAGGCTCTTTGTGTAAAGATTGTTGTTGAAGCGTAAGAAATATACTCGCTTTCCACGGGCAAACGAAAAGCGGAAGCGACCCGATTAGTCAAATAGGTCACTGGAAAACTGACGAAGAGGCTGTCGCCGCCGCAGGAAGTTTGAAGTGATCCAAGTGACTGGTCGCTGAGCTAGACATCACTTCCATAACATAAGCCCTAGATCCGCAAGCCTCCTCACTTGCACAGGATCTCAACACAAAAATGAAATCATTTTCGTGTCTGCGATGAGAATTCTTAGAAGCTTTCCTTATGCTGGCTTCGACGTTCACCACAGGACGTACTTGTACAGGATGTACTGACTTCGACGTTCACCATAGGACGTGGTGGTATTTAGTCGAAGTTCATTATTATAGTCGAAGGTCCTTTTAAAGAGAGCGGGGTCTCGCCTGGCACGCTGTTCCCATAGGAGTCTCGTATATTTCATCTGCTCACTGGTTGCCAAACAATCTTTATCAATACAAACCGTATTCAATAGCAATAAACTTTTAGAAAACAGCCTATAAAAAAGACCCTATCACCGATGAAGCGATAGAGCCTTTGGATGTTTCTATTTTTTCGTCAATTGTATTGCTTTCTTGAAATTTTTAAAACTGGTTGCATTGCCATACATGAGCACACCACCACGATAGACCTTTGCAGCTATGACTGCGAAAACACCTATTGTGACGATCAAGATGAGAATACCAAGCATAACTTCCCATGCAGGGATATTGAGCATTCCTACTCTTAAGAACATGATCATCGGTGTGAAGAATGGGATATATGACATAACGGCAACAAAGCCAGCTTCAGGGTTCCCAAGTCCTGACATGGCACCCATGAATGCGACGACAATAATAAGAATGACCGGTGTAATCACCTGGTTAGCCTCTTCCACCTTATTCACCAAGGAACCGAGCATCGCAAGGAGTGTAGCATATAACAGGAAGCCTAACAGGAAGAATATGATTGCATAGACAACTGTAGAAATCGGAAGCTGGTCGATTTGGATAAAGGACGTAAAATCCGCCGGAGACTGTGTTGATTCCTCTCCACCGGAAGGTGCATATTTAATCGATAAGAATCCGACCAGAAAGATCAGGAAAAACTGTGTCATCCCTAAAAGCGCAATCCCGAATATCTTTCCAAACATCTGTTTGACGGGTGTAACGCTTGAAATCAGGATTTCCATCACCCTTGATGATTTTTCGGTAGCCACTTCTGTCGCAATCATGCTTCCATAGAAAATAACCGCAAAATAGATAACAAATAATAGCACATAAACGATTGATCGGGCTTGATTCAGTTCTTCTTCGGTTTTTGCCCCTTCTGCCAAGGATGCTTTTTCAAATGAAACAGGCTCATACAAGCTGGTCAATTCAGCAGGATCCACACCTAACTGCTGTGTCGCAATCATCACCTTCGTCTGCTGAAGGTTATTTTCGATATTACTGATCCACCCAGCCTCAGGGACGGTTGCTGTCTTTAGTACCCCTTCTGGCAAACCTTCTTCGTTCTTTACAAGGTATAAAAGTGCATCGTAACCCCCATCCATGACACTTTCTTCTGCTTCTTGCTCACTCTGATTTATTTTTGTCAACTCGACATTATCAGACGTTGCGTCAACCTGTTGTTTCAATAACTCATAAAAGCTGCCTGACTCATCAAGAACAGCCACTTGCTTCTTGTCTTCGTCATCGCCGTTGAACGTATTGACGATTGTCTGCATGTTCGTAAGACCTAGAATAAGCAAAAGTGAAGCAACTGTTGTCAAAATAAACGCTTTCGATCGTATTCTCGTTTTATACGTATGTAACATCACGATCCAAAGTTTATTCATAAGAAGCACCTACTTTTTCGATAAAGATGTCATTCAACGATGGTTCCTCCAACTCGAATTTACGGACGAATCCTTTACTATTGATACTATCGAAGATCTTTTGTGAAATATCTTCATTTTCGACCTGGAGATGTACACCTTCTGTCACCTGCTTATATCGGACAACACCTGGAATATCCTTAAGATAACTTAGATCAAAGTCAGCATAGACAGTCACATTCTTTTTACCGAAAGATCGTTTCACTTCTTTCAATGACCCATGCACGACCGGACTTCCTTTATGAAGGATGCATAGATGTTTACACAGCTCCTCTACATGCTCCATCCGATGGCTTGAAAACACAATCGTCGTCCCTTCCTTTTTCAACTCAAGGACAGCTTCCTTCAACATCTCGACATTCACCGGATCAAGTCCACTGAACGGTTCATCGAGGATCAGAATTTTCGGCTTGTGGAGTACAGCAGCTATGAACTGGATCTTTTGTTGATTACCCTTCGATAGCTCTTCAACTTTTTTATTTTCATATTCAGGCACCTTGAAGCGTTCTAGCCACTTTTTCATTTGCTGCACGATTTCGGATTTCTTCATCCCTTTCAGACGGCCCAAATAGAGTAATTGGTCGGAAACTTTCAGACTTGGATAAAGTCCTCGTTCTTCCGGCAGATAACCGATCAAATGTGAATCCTTTTGGGACAATGTTTGATCATTCCATTTGATTTCCCCAGCTGTTGGTGTCAATAATCCGATCACCATTCTGAATGTTGTCGTTTTTCCTGCACCATTCGCCCCTAATAAGCCGAATATTTGATGTTCAGGTATATGAAATGAGACATTATCAACAGCGGTGAATCCGCCGAAATTTTTCGTTACGTTTTCAATATGTAAACTCACGGTTTCATTCCCCCTCACCTATATAACGGTTGCCCGGTAAAAAAGTTTCATCGTTTTTACGGGTTTGCCAAATAATTAACAAGAAGGAGATTCGGAAATTACCTAGAATATAAGCAGGAAAAGGAGGTTGGGACATCCACATGAAAATGTACATCATAACCGTTTTTGATAACAAGGGTGAAAAGATTTACGAAGAATCCTTTGAAGCAGCTGACAACAATGAAGCTAAAAAGATCGGGCAAGATATACTGGCAGACAATGATTATGAAAACCATACAAGCCGAGTGACCTCCCCTTCTGGAGAACTCGTCTTATTCCATCGATGACAAATACGAAGGCGGCATCTATTCAAGATGCCGTTTTTCTAATCCGATAAAAGGATTAAGGCTGGTTGACGACCACTTGAGCGTGGCGAGCTTTGTTGAATAGAATCGTTTGGCCGATAAATCGCTCATTTTAGCCGTAAGAAGCTGTTTTTTGGCCGTATAAACTACATTTTCGGCCGTATCAGAGGGAGGCAGGATATGAATTTTCGTAAAGCATTGCTTGAACATCGAGGCTCTACTGTATTTGAGACAAAGTCAGGATCTCTTTTTATTGAAGAATCAGAAGTTGCTTCTGTTGCAGTTGTTGTCTTACACGAAGGAAACCTTACCCTTGTAAGGCAATACAGACACCAAATGGATCAACAGACAATCGAGTTACCCGGGGGTGGGCTAGAACATGGAGAGCAACCTGAAAATGGAGCAAAAAGAGAATTGGATGAAGAAACAGGGATAACCGTTGATCGACTTACATATTTGGGGCCCTATCATCCTCAACCTTACTTTACCAATCGATTATCACATCTGTTTTTCACAAATTCAATCAAGAGCTCCGGCAATCAAAAGCTCAATGATGATGAGGAAATCGAGGTCATTCAGATGCCGCTCAATGATGTTTTAAAATCAATACAGGACGGAAAAATTCAAGACGGTGAACTAGGATATGCGCTTTTTCTTTGTCAATTGAACGGATACATATAGTACGAGCTGATTCGCGCGCGGAAAGCAAGTATATTTCCATTGCTCGTAAGATAGGATCGTGCCTAAGCAACAACCTTTACTAAAAAACAATGACCTATGCAGGTGTGTTTCGTTCCTACAAGGTCATTGTGAATATAAGTATGTGGTTATTCCATTGTCGCAAGCCAAGCTGCAACATTTTCAGCTTCTTCCCCTTCAATCAATCCTGCAGGCATGCCACCGCCGCCGTTTTGGATTTTCTGAAGAATTTCATCCTGACCCATGTCTTTTCCAACTGTTTCAAGAGATGGAGCGTTTCCTCTACCTTCAAGGTTTTGTCCATGACAAGAAGCGCAATTTTGGTTAAAAGATTTCTCAGCAGCTGCAACATCAACAGAATCGCCTCCGCCATCACCTTCATTCGCTCCGTTCTCATCTCCTCCACCACCACACGCAGCTAGTCCGACTACAAGCAATAATGAAAAGGCAAGAATTGATAAGAATCGCAACATTTGAACACCCCACTATTATTTTGATGTTTTCATTTTTCCCTAAATCCTTTATATAAAACATGAATTTTCCATTTAAGAAAACCAGCCTTTTCGATAGTTATTGATTAGATTCTGTTAATATTGGTAGTCAGGAAATTGCGCAGAACGAAATTTCCGATGCTTTGGGAAATGCGTGTAAGGGAGTATCATACAGCGAGGAACGTAGGAAAGTGACGCTAGCCTAAGCGTCTAGTCACTTGAATCATTTCTGCAGAACGATAACCCCCTTGTCAGTTTTCCAGTGACCTGCTTTCTCCCTCGAGATGTGAATGAATTCCACAGAGCAAATTTGAGCTGCCTTGAGAAAATTTGAGCTTAACTTGAGCAATTTCACCTCTCACTTGAGCAAAAATCTGCTCAGCTTTAGCAATTCCACCCCTCTCTCGAGCAAAAATCAGCTCAGCTTGAGCAATTTCACTCCTCTCTCGAGCAAAAATCAGTTCAGCTTGAGCAAACCACTACTTTAGACCTACAAACCGGCCTCCTAGTACATACTTTCACTAATTTTAAAAAACGGACTGGTCAATAGACCAGCCCGTTCCTTTTTGAAGTTGCTTAGCTCATGTTAATCCATACACTCTTGACTTCAGTGTAGTTATCAAGTGCATAGGAGCCCATTTCACGACCGATACCAGATTGCTTGTATCCTCCGAATGGTGATGCTGCATCAAACGCGTTATAGCAGTTCACCCACACAGTTCCTGCTTTTAAGCGGTTTGCCACATAGTGTGCATTCTTGACATTTTCAGTCCATAATCCTGCAGCCAGACCATAATTAGAGTCATTGGCACGATCGACAACCTCATCCAAATCCTCGAATGGCATAGCAGCAACGACTGGACCGAAGATTTCTTCCTTCGCAATCGTCATAGTGTCATTTACGTCAGCAAAGATTGTCGGGGAAACGAAGTAACCTTGATCATAAGGCTTCGTACCACCAGTCAACAGTTCTGCACCTTCTGACTTACCTCTATCTATATAACCTAATACTCGATTATGTTGTTCTTCGGAAACAAGAGGTCCCATTTCTGTATCAGGATCAAGACCCATACCTTGTTTGATTTTTTCAGAATGAGAGACAAGGTCTGCTACGACATTATCAAATGACTTCTTCTGAATGAAGAGACGAGACCCTGCACAGCACACTTGGCCTTGATTGAACATAATACCGGACAAAGCACCTGGAACCGCCTTCGACATGTCCGCATCTGGAAGGATGATGTTCGGTGATTTACCGCCAAGTTCAAGTGTTACCCGCTTAAGATCATTTGCTGCTGTACGCATGATATGCTTTCCGACTTCAGTAGATCCTGTAAAGGCGATTTTGTCGACCATCTCATGCTCAAGGATTGGCCCCCCTGTCGTTTCACCGTAACCAGTGACGATGTTCACGACACCTTCTGGGAATCCAGCTTCTTGCATGAGTTCAGCTAAGTATAGTGCTGAAAGCGGTGTTTGCTCAGCAGGCTTCAAGACGATCGTACATCCACTTGCCAATGCTGCCCCCATCTTCCATGCTGCCATCAATAATGGGAAGTTCCAAGGGATGATCTGTCCAACTACCCCTAACGGCTCGTGGCGTGTATAGTTGAAAAACTTACCGGAAACCGGGATCGTCTGTCCAACAATTTTAGTAGCCCATCCAGCATAATAACGGAAATGCTCAATAGCGAGCGGTACATCCGCATTTGTTGTTTCACGGATTGGTTTACCGTTATCAAGTGTGTCCAGTTGTGCTAATTCTTCTTTATTTTCTTCCATCAAATCTGCTAGCTTATAAATTAGTCGGCTTCTTGATGCAGGACTCATCTTTGACCATGGACCTTCGTCAAAAGCTTTCCGTGCAGCTCGTACAGCTCGATCGACATCTTCTTTTTCCGCTTCACTTACGACAGCGAGCACTTCTCCGTTGGAAGGATTTAATGTTTTAAATGTTTTACCAGATGCAGACGGAACCCATTCCCCATTGATAAACAATTTTTTCGTTCCATTCAGAAATTCAGCGACTTTCGGCTTCAATTGAGCGTCTAATACTTTTTCCATCATAATCCTCCTTCAAAATTTAAGATGCACCTCACTATTTCTTGGATAGTGATGAAAATCCTTTCAATTTATGATTTCTTAACAATTTTAATGTCGATATATATCGTCAAAATATGCAAATTAATATATACAAATTATTAGATGAGGTGAAAATCATTGCCATTGAAGGATGATAGACATTTGTTACAATGTCGAAATATCAGATAAATGAAGCCGAATATAAGATCCGCACTTACAAGAATATCTTTTTTGTAATATTTGTAACATTTTATTAACATGCTTGTCCAATGGTTGTTTCTGTATGTGTAGAGTCTAAAAAGAGGCTGAATCTCTTCTCAGCCTCTTCATCACTTTATCAATTTTCAATCGGTTGTTCGATTTGCATCTTCATTTGTTTACGGAAGACTTCTCGGACCAAATAGCCAACACCGTGCTGTTCATTCGTACGTGTCACCCAATCTGCTGCATTTTTCACGTCCTCGGATGATTGACCCATCGCAACGCCAAGTCCAGCCATCTGGATCATTTCTATATCATTCGTAAAGTCACCGACCGCGACCATTTCATCCATCGAAACCCCAAGATGCTTACCAAGGATCTGTAAACCTACAGCCTTATTGATCGACTTAGGAATTACTTCAAAATCACATCTTGTAGAAGCAGTGATCTGGACGCCCTCAATTTCTTCTATCAATTCTTGATACGCCGCTTCCCTTTCTTCATCATTGAAAAATTGAACATCAATCTTTGGCACTGACATCGGTTTTTCCTCTAAATGATCACTCAATTTCTCAGTGAAGGTTACCGGATAGAATAACGGGTCCCCGATCCCCATCGTCATTTTAGCAACGATATGGGATTTCTGTTGTACTTGGTTCCCTAAAGAATAACGTTCATGAAGCAGTCGGATATGTGCATCATACTTTTCTAAAATCCGTACGATTTTCCGTACATCATAGGCTGAAATCCGTTCTTCATGGAGCGGTTCATCAATTGACGAAGCAATCAAAGCACCATTATGGGTAATGAGGATGCTATCAATCTTCAATGCCTTGGCGATCTTTTGAGCGGACGGAAAGTTCCGTCCTGTTGCCAGGGTGACATACACCCCCTTGTTCTTCACATAATCAATCGCTTCTTTCGTCGAACGATCAATTCTGAAATTACTCCTGAGCAGGGTACCGTCGATGTCTAAAGCAAGCAGTCGATAAACCAGGATAATCCCCTCCAATCTATACTTCTCCTCTTCTCATCTCTATGACAAAATGAAAATGAATAGAACCGATGATAAAGACAGGATTTGAAGGTTCCGTACCGAAATAGTGGGATGGCGAAAAATTTAGGGGGAACACGTCATGGAACAGAAACAGATACAAATTACTGAACAACCAAGGACTAGACAGAGTCTGAAGGAGGATCTCCATACACTAGGTGTAAACGAAGGTATGACTTTGATGGTTCATACTTCATTAAAATCTTTAGGGTGGGTTTGCGGTGGATCACAAGCCGTCATTCAAGCTTTGATGGACACGGTTACTCCGGAAGGGACCTTGATTATGCAAGCCCATTCGGCAGATCTCTCGGATCCAGTACATTGGGTCAACCCACCTGTCCCAAAGGATTGGTGGGAAACCATCAGGGAGACAATGCCTGCATTCGATCCAAGAATGACGAAAACAAGAGGTGTAGGATCCATTCCTGAACAATTCAGGACGTATCCAGATGTCTATCGCAGCTACCATCCGAATATGTCTGCTGCAGCATGGGGAAAACGGGCTGAAGAAATCACCAACAACCATACGCTTGATAATGGATTAGGAGAGCAGTCGCCCATTGCAAAAGCTTATGAGCTTGATGCATATGTGTTGTTTTTAGGAACTGACTTCGATACACATACATCTTTTCACCTTGCTGAGCATCGATCCGGTGTTAGAAAGACCGTGTCAAGAGGTGCGCCGATCATCGAAAATGGAAAACGTCTATGGAAGAATTATCTGGAGATCGATTACGATGATGATCCATTTGCCGAAATCGGTAAAGCCTTCGAGAAGGAAAATGAAAACATTCTGAAGGGCAAGGTCGGTTCTGCAGCCTGCAAATTATTTAAACAGAGAGAATCCGTTGATTTTGCGGTGAAATGGTTTGAAGAGCAGGGAACGGATCAGGGTTAAGGTCTAGTAATATCGTACCAAATTACGAAATTAACAGTGGGTTTTACAAATTTAAAGAGGGGAATTACTAAAAACTGTTCTATCAAAAAAACGGCTGACACCTTCGTCAGCCGCTTCATATTATTCATTACACTTAAAGAAAGTAATAACTTTCTTTAGTATAAGTTCAACTAAGGCTCAGCCTTCGCCATAAGCTCGACTTCACCTAGTTTCCTTTATTGTTCAGGTTGCTCTGGAGTTCCGTACAATTCTTCCAAAGGCTTTGTAACGATTTTATTGATGTCCTGGATAAGCATGCTTACGCGTTGCTCTGCGCTCATCAATTTAGAAATCACTTCGTTTTGCTGTACAAGCTCGAAAGTTTGTTGAGCTTTCTGTGCCTCTTCTTCAGTGATCTGCTGTCCTTGCATTTGCTTTTGTTGAAGCTCTACTTGCAAGTTACGAAAGTTTTCGAACATGTTCTTGACGCTTTCGTCTGCATTCACTTGATCATATAAGCTTTGAAGCTCCTTGAAGTCATCACTTTCACGTAATGCATTTTCTAAATTGTATGCCGCATCATGGACATTTTTACTCATAGTTAGCCTCCTAATAATTAATAAATGCCGTTACTATTAAGCACCGTTACAACTATAACAGGCTTCATGTCATAAAGTAAACCAAAAGACCCTGTATAAAGCCGATAATCCCCCCTAGCAGTGCACCAAGGTAGGTGATCATCTTCAATTCCCTTCTAGAAATCGATAGCACCATCTCTTCCAAACGTTGAACAGAAAACGTTTGAACCTGCTGACGGACCAATTCTGACAACTGCAGCTTCTCCATGATTTTTTCCATATTGTCACCTACCCATCCTAATGAACGATCGACAAGCTCGGGGATGACTTTATCTTCAATCGTAGGACGATATGGGTGGATCAATTCATGCAGGGGTTTTGAAAAAATCGTTTCCATATCAATCTGCCCGATAACCCAATCCACAGCCTTATCCTGAGAATCCCTCAGTTTCAAAAGCTCAATGAAATCAGATACAGGACGGTCCTTGAAAGCATTCCATTCTTTCGCTATCACACGCTCCATCATGTATGCAACTGTTTCTTTCCTGAGAATTTTGATCAACTCTGTTTGTACTTTATCAATCAAGCTTTCATTCCCAAGGAACATATTGATCATATTCCCCAGCATACCTCTTCCGGCTAGAAATTCATCAATCAATTGTTTCAGCTGACGTTTCCCTTCAACACTTGTGACAAAATCAATCAGCTTTTTTTGGATGAACCTTGTCGTTTCTGGTATGTAAGTTTCCATCCGTCGATTCATCGATTCCGTAAGGAGCGATTTGACCGGTTTTTCTTCCAGACGATCGATCGTATCTTCAATTCGGTCATGCAGAAACGTTTTCAGTTTACCGTCGAACCGTTCATTAAACTGTGTTTGGTTCAGCAGTTCTGCGGAAAGCTCGTTGATCGATTTGTCGGTTTCCAGCTGCTTGCCGACTTCAGTTTGAGCCCAATGTACAAGTTCTTTTTTAAAATGAGATTGTGCTAACTTTTGTTGCAGTCCTTCTTTAGTAATCAAGTGGTTAACGACCATTTGACCTAGTTGGACCGCAAGCTCTTCTCGTCGTTTCGGTATCAGCCCGGGAGTGAACGGGAGTTTGAAACGCCCGATATAGATCGCTTGATAGGGCCGGAAAAGCATTTTGATCGCGAGTGAATTGGTAAAGCCCCCAATTGCTGCTCCAATGGCGACCATCATCAATATTATCCATATGAATTCCATCAAAAACCAACCTTCCGTACTTATGTCACCGTTTATCATTTCTTACCATAGTATACGATATCCACACCCGCCTATAAAGAAAACTTGGTGAAACCGAACAATAGTGAAAGGTTGAACCTTAGTTGCACTTATGCCATGAGGTATAAAGAAAACTTGGTGAAACCGAACAATAGTGAAGGTTGAACCTTAGTTGCAGATTGTCTCTGCGATAACTAATAAATAAATGAGGGAGTATCATGACCAGGAAAATCAAGATTTATTTTACGTACACCGATACAACTTCCTCAAACCCGTATAAACTTTGGCTCAGCAATCATCTTCTCACTTATTTGGGCATCCAATTAAACGAAAAACTGTGGCTCCGCTTCGGCAGTGAGCGAATATTGGTGACATGTAATACAAAATTGGATGAATCCTATTTTACATTATCCGTGCCGAAGGAAATCCAGAAAAATCATCATCTTCCCGTTCCTGATCGATACCATACACTGACCTACATTCCACTTTTAAAAGAATTACGAATCGGACCGATTATAGCAGTTCTAGCTGATAAGACTGGAGAAATAAACTGCCCTTTCGGAAAAATCACTGCGTTTTCAAAAGAAATCGCTTCTCTATGTAATGATCACCTCGCTACGTTCTACCTGTTTTCATTACAAGATGTCCACTCCAACTGGATACATGGCTATACGATAAAGGAGGATAAACTCACTCAAACCATCTTTCCATATCCAGATATCATCTATAATCGAATATCCAGCCGTACATCTGAGCGTTCGGAGGCATGCGTTCGATTTTTCGAACATTGTCAGGATTTTGGAATTCCATATTTTAATGACCATTTCATCTCTAAGTGGGATGTTTTTCACATATTAGTAGAACGTGACGCTTTAGCTGCTTACCTACCTGAAACACATAAAAAAATCGATGAGGAAACATTGATGAAATTAATGACAAAACACGTTTCATTGTTTTTAAAACCAGACCATGGCTCAGAAGGGAGAGGTATCATACGAATCACAAAAGAAACTGAAGGAAAATTCAAACTGGAATCATCAAAAGAAATTGATCCTCCACTCCCCTCTTTATCCACTAAGGGTGTATTGAATTTCATCAATCAATTCGTACCAATGGAGAATTATATCATTCAGCAAGGGATTCCTCTGATGACCCATTCAAACGGGAACGTTGATTTTCGAATCCTGTGTAACAGGAACGAAAAAGGAGATTGGCGCATTACCTCAAGTATCGCAAGAGTGAGTGATGCGAATCCGATCGTGACGAATATGTCGTATGGTGCCAAATCTTATCCTTTAACTGAACTGTTGTCCGGATCATTTGAAACAGCAAAAGCCAAGGCGATCAAAGGTCTACTTTATGAACTATCCTTTGAAGTAGCGGAAAGTCTTCATCTGTTTGCGGATGGTATATTCGGTGAATTTGGCATCGATTTCGGTATCGATAAGAACGGACACCCGTGGATCCTGGAAGTGAACTCGAAACCATCCAAGCACTATACGACTGCTCTAAAACGAGGAGAGATACGCCCCTCAGCCCTAGGTGTTTTCCTGTTTGCTCACTATCTATATACACATGGCTTGAGTAACGAGTTTCGAAAGGAGTATGATCATGCTTAACCCTCAATCGATTCCTATTGTCGAGGCAAAGGAAGATGTCATCTACACACCGTTCAGCCTCTTTCAACAATGGGTGATGAACCGGTCCTTCCCTTCAAAAGTCATGTATGGACAACGAGAAGTACCCGTTTCCATGCAGCCCCATCCAGATCGTAAGGAACAATATATGTTATCAGCAGCACTCTGTAAGAAATTGAATCTCTTAAAAGACCAGCAACACCATATTTATGAATGGGATGGTACCCTGCACATTGGTCCAGTAGTCGGAATATTTACGGCCGGATTTACAGGTGGCACGTATAAGCCGATTGGAGAACGTTCCTCCATGTTTGCAAAACTTCTTTCTGAAGCTATACAACTGGGTGTGACTGCGTACGTATTCGGCACACATCATATCGACTGGAACGAAAAAAAGATCAATGGTTATATTTTTGACAAATCAGGGTGGAGCCAGTATCCGCTCCCATTTCCAAATCTCGTTTATGATCGTCTTCCAAATCGGCGTATTGAAAGGTTACCTGCCACCACTGAAACGAAAATGAAGCTCGAACAGGAAACGAACATGCTCTGGTTCAATCCTGGATTCTTTAATAAGTGGTCGGTCCATGAACTCCTGTACGATAACAGACAGGTCCGCAACTATTTGCCAGAAACCTTGAACTCCCCTGAAGCTTCACAAATCGAAGAAATGCTTCACCGTTACAAAAATATCTATGTAAAACCTACGAACGGAAGCCTTGGAATCGGTATTCAACAAATCATCAAAAGAAGAAAAGATCCCTTCTGCTATTGTAAATTCCGGACCGATGGTCAAAATCGCTTGCGGCGTTACACCTCTTTAAAAAGGTTACTACGACAACAATTCCCAAAAGGTCTTGAAGGCTACATGGCCCAACGCGGCATCCATCTGCTCAATTGTAACGGAAAACCCATCGATTTCAGAGTCCATACGAACCGGAACAGGGATGGGGCTTGGGAAGTCAGCGCAATTGCTGCAAAGCTCGCCGGGACAGGAAGTGTAACCACACACGTAACAAGCGGAGGAAAAATCCTTACTCTGCAAGATATTGTGAACGAGATGGGGAAATCTAAATCCATCACACAAGATATTAAAATGGCAGCATTGAAACTTAGTGATTCACTATCTGAAAAAATGGAAGGGGTCATCGGAGAGATCGGTTTTGACCTGGGAGTAGACCATGAAGGTGCAATCTGGTTATTTGAAGCGAACGCCAAACCAGGACGCGGGATTTTCAGCCACCCAAATTTAAGTGCGTCCGATAAAAGAACTTCCAGACTTCCTTTCGAATTCTCGATTTATTTATATGAACAACTGATTAAAAGACAGGTTCCGGTGAAAAGATGATTTCGATCAGCTGGGACGTGGACACTGAAAAGTGGTATCACCATGAAAAGGATGAAACACTTGTATGGGGAGCGGCAGATGAGCCCCTCCCCTTTTCCCTTTCTAGGAACAGCGGTCACAATCTTACGCTGAAAAAGAACGAGCGTAACAAGGCTGGACCTATAATTGGGATTCTTACATCCTCAAAAGCCAGCCTCCCGTTTATCGGAAATATCGATACGTTCATCCGTTTGATCAGTTATGTCCATGAAAACGGCGGGCTTGCAGTGGTTTTTTCATCTAAGGACATCTCGCCAACCTCTGTTTACGGTTATACCTATGACCCGATTTCGCTAATGTGGAAACGCGCAAGGATCCCTCCTCCTGATTTCGTCTATAACAGGATTCCTTATAAAAAGGATGAGGACAACAACGAATTCCATCGTTTGTTATCTTGGCTGGACGATTTTTCCATCCCATACTTTAACCTGTGCTTCTTTCCAAAGTGGGAAACTTACTTAATCCTGAATGATAACACGCATTTGCAACCGTTTTTACCTGAGACAAAATTGATACGCTCAAAAAAGCAGCTGAATGACTTTTTGAATGAGCATGGCCAGATTCTTATCAAACCAAGCGTAAGTTCCAAAGGAAAAGGAATCTTTTCACTAGAACAAAAAGGGAGAGGAAGTATTCTTTATCACTCGAATAATAGAAGAATGCGGACAGATCTCGATCAAATATGGCAAAACCTGCAGCATGAAAAGAACTTCATCATGCAGCCATTCATTCAGCGTAAAATGTATCAAGACAGACCGTTCGACTATCGCATCCTTGTCCAAAAACTCGAAAATAAGTGGCACGTCACTGGGTATGGTTTACGTTGTGCAGGCGTTAACCGTTTGACGACCCATGTCCCCTCTGGCGGAGCACTTTTACCTTCAGATTTCGCCCCTCTTCATTTAGACACTATTCGGAACATCGCGTCTGAAACAGGTTTTACTCTTGACCGCTCCTTTAGCCCTGTCGGTGAGTTTTCAATCGATCTAGGTGTAGATACGGGGCAACGGTATTGGATATTTGAAATCAATTCAAAACCGATGATTTTTGATGAAATTGAAATACAAAAGAAAGCCCTGAGAAACTGGTATCAGCAAATATTAGAAATGTCAGGATTTCCCCGTTTGGACATAAAAGACCCTCCCCTCACTCATACTAGTGAAAAAGGAGGATGCACGATGACCAATAAAGATGAAAAAGGATCCGAGCATGAAGGACGAGATCGTTATTACATGGATATCGATCGTATGATCAACGAAGGAATGGCTGGAGGTACGGTTTTCAGACCAGACGCTCAGGCACAAATCGACGAGAGCCGACCACTTTATGAGGAAGAGCCGCCTGTTGAATATAAAGACGAAAACAACGATAAGTAAAGAATACTTGGCAAAGCAAAGCCAAGGCGCCAGTTTTGCCATAGTTGCTCTTATATTAATGAAATAAAGGCTCTGTTTTTAGCGAAAAGTGACCCAAAGAAATTATTCTTTTGAGGTTCTTTTTCCAACATTCATGTCACAGTTTCCCACTGTTATGAATGTTCTTGTTATAATAAAGGTACGACTATGCTGAAGGGGTTTTCGTTCATGTCTGAAATCAAGAAATTGCAGAAAATATTCGGCAGAAATGCATTTGTTCACGCAACTGATACTAATGAAACAAAAAATTACACATGGTACCGCACCCCAGATGGTGAAGAAATCGGTGTGGATCTGGATGTGCTTTCTAGTGATTCTGAAAATTTACTTGGAGTTTTTCTCACCCCCTTATCCAACCGACCTGTACAGGAAGATGAAAGCCAGCATGCCTGGTATGAGCTTCTATATAACAACCGGACCCCCGAATCCGCCCTAACATTTGAACTGGGGCGTTTTTTGCATTTCAGCATCCATAGCCAGGATGTTGAGCATGACTTATTCATAGAATCGTTCCAAAACATGTTGTCTGAAGATGTCGTTCCTGTCTGGAAGGATCGTTATACAGGGGTTTTTGTTGAACCGCAAACAGATCACCTTGCTTCGATGGAGCAATTACTTGAATTACTCCATACCATTGAAAGTGATTTCTATATGAAAACATCACTTTTCATTGGTTCAACCTTCTCTTCCATTACTGAAGCGAAACATCAATTTGATAAGGAATCTTCTTTTTATAAAATCACAACGGAACATTTCCAAAATAAACAACGGATACATACACTTTCTACCGTTCTTACTAAGGTTCTCCTCCATCACTCAAAAAAAGAAGATACCCATTATATCTATGAGAAAATCCTCAGTCATGTGGAACCTGATTTATTAAAAACGGTCAAAACATTACTCGACTGCAATTTGAACCATACACATGCCGCAAAAAAACTTTTCATTCATCGCAACAGTCTCCAATATCGGATTGAAAAGTTCACCGACCTTACCGGACTGGATCCAAAGGAATTCGATGATGCCGTGACCATTCATTTGCTTCTCACCATAGAAGAGTGAGAAGCATTTGTACAAATCGCCTAAACCTCGACAGAATTTTTGTGCATCTCTCCAATTTACGTTTGAAATGCTTAGGTCTACACTATATATAACTAAAGTAAAGAAAACGTTTGCAAACGAGAGGAGATTCACAAAATGGCAGAAATCAAAATGAACAATATCGTAAAAGAATACGATAACAAAGTAACCGCTGTACAAGACTTCAACCTTGATATCAAAGATAAGGAATTTATCGTCTTCGTAGGTCCATCCGGTTGCGGTAAGTCAACAACATTACGTATGATCGCTGGGCTTGAAGAAATTTCAGACGGCGACCTTTATATTGGTGAAAAACGCGTAAATGATGTAGCTCCTAAAGACCGTGATATTGCAATGGTGTTCCAGAACTACGCTCTCTACCCCCATATGAATGTCTATGATAACATGGCTTTCGGACTCAAGCTTCGTAAGTTTGATAAAAGAGAAATGGAGAAACGTGTTAAAGATGCTGCCCGTATTTTGGGGCTTGAAGAATACCTGGACCGTAAACCGAAAGCATTATCCGGAGGTCAGCGACAGCGTGTTGCATTAGGACGTGCCATCGTCCGTGACCCACAAGTGTTCTTAATGGACGAGCCGCTTTCGAACCTGGATGCAAAGCTCCGTGTACAAATGCGAGCAGAAATCACAAAGCTCCACCAGCGTTTGCAAACGACAACGATATATGTAACACATGATCAAACTGAAGCAATGACAATGGCTACTCGGATTGTGGTTATGAAAGACGGCATTATCCAACAGGTAGGTTCACCAAAAGAAGTGTATGATACACCTGAAAATGTTTTTGTCGGTGGTTTCATCGGGTCACCAGCAATGAACTTCCTCCATGGGAAGCTGCAAGACGACGATACGTTTGTAATGGACAACATCAAAATTAAAGTACCAGAAGGAAAGATGAAACTTCTTCGTGAAAATGGACATGCAGGTAAAGAAGTCATTCTTGGAATCCGTCCAGAGGACATCCACGATGAACCTGTGTTCACTGAAGCGTCAGAAGGCTCGAAAATTACAGCAGCAATCGATGTTGCCGAACTGATGGGTGCTGAGACCTATCTCTACTCAACGGTTGCAGGTCAAAACTTCACTGCTCGTGTGGATTCACGAACAGATATCCAAAACGGACAGAAGCTTGATCTCGCTCTCGACATGAACAAATGTCATTTCTTTGATCCACAAACTGAAAACCGTATTCGTTAAAGAGTTACAAAACAAATTCACAGGACTGTCCCAAAAGTGTCAGAGTCTCTTAACAACATACAAAATGTTGTGTTGGAGGTATCTGACACTTTTCTTTTAGGACAGTCCCTTTTCACTTTCATAAAGCGTGTTTTCTAAAAGTTTGTTGCTTATGGATACTTCTACTTTATGGTCTATGCAAACCTGTAAACGTGAAAATATACGAGACTCCTGTGGGAAAAGCGAGCCAGGCGAGACCCCACTCTCTTTAAAAGGATCTTCGACTATAATAATGATCTTCGACTAAATACCACCACGTCCTATGGTGAACGTCGAAGTCAGTACATCCTGTACAAGTACGTCCTGTGGTGAACGTTGAAGCCAGCATAAGGAAGGCTTCTAAGAATTCTCATCGCAGACACGAAAATGATTCCATTTTTGTGTTGACATCCTTATGAGTTAGCCCACGCAGAACCAAGTCTTCGTTTGGTTCGAGCCTCCTCGTCAGTCCTCCAGTGACCTGCGTGACTATACGGGTCGCTTCCACTTTTCTTGTGCCCGCGGAAAGCGAGTATATTTCCACGTCCATTACAATGGAGTTGTGAAGAACAACCATCTTTACCAAAAGAGCTTTCATAAAACTCTTTCCCAACATGCTTTTATGAGAAGATGTGCATAATACAATATAATTGACTTGATGAATAATTCTTATTAAAATAAAATTTGTACTTATCCTATGAAATTAATCAGATTTAAATAACATAAAAGGGAGAAAAAAACATGAAAAAGAAATACTTTTTATTTACACTGATTTCTGTACTTATGCTTAGTATTATTTCAGCTTGTGGAATGAAAGATAATAAGGAAGGTGCCGGTGGAGATGAAAGGGAAACGCTGAAGATAGGAACAGAAGCTACTTATCCTCCATTCAGTTACCGCGACTCAGAATCCAATGAAATAACTGGCTACGATGTAGATATTGCACGTGAAGTCGCAAAACGTATCGGTATGAAAGCTGAATTCATTCCAACAGAATGGAAAGGTATGTTCGGTTCTCTAGATTCCAAACGTTTCGATATGGTAGCGAACCAGGTTACCATAACAGATGAACGAAAAGAAAAGTATGCATTCTCTGAACCTTATACAAAATCAGGAGGGCAAGTCATCGTTCATCAAGATAACAATGAAATCAAAAGCATCGAGGACTTAAAAGGAAAAACGGTTGGAACCACTCAGGGCAGCAACTATGCTGAGGCTGCAAAAGAAGCAGGGGCGAAGATCAAATACTATAAAGGGATTGCTCAGGTCCTTGCAGATTTGAATGTCAATCGAATCGACGCTGCATTGAATGACAGACTTTTCATCCAGCAGGAATTGAAAGACAGTAATTATAAAGTGAAACCTGTCGGTGATCCATTCAACGAAAATCAGATGGCATTTACCTTCCGTAAAGATCAAGACGAACTAATTGAGAAAGTGAATAAAGCTTTGACCGAGATGAAAGAAGATGGCACAATCGCTGAAATATCGGAGAAGTATTTTGGAGAAGACGTAAGTGAATAAAGAAACCTTAGACCTGATGATCAACTCCCTCCCGTTCTTACTGGAGGGAGTTCAAATTACCGTAATGTTAAGTGTCATTGCGATTTTCGCTTCTTTAATCTTAGGTCTTATCATCGTTTTGATGAGGATATCCAATTTTAAAATCCTTTCAGGGGTTGCACGATTTTATGTATCCTTCTTTCGTGGTACACCTTTGCTCACACAGCTGCTTGTTATCTATTTTGGATTGACATGGCTTTACACCTTTAGTGGTTGGCAAGCTGCAATTCTTGGATTGACGTTGCATTTTAGTGCTTATATTTCCGAATCTTATCGTGCATCGATTTTATCGATTTCGAAAGGACAATGGGAAGCAGGTTATTCACTAGGAATGAACACCGCTCAGGTTTTGAGAAGTATCATCCTTCCACAGGCTTGGAGACGATCAATCCCTCCTGTTTGGAATTCCCTGATCGATATCGTCAAAGCATCTTCCCTTGCTTCAGTATTGGCAGTCGAGGAACTTACAGCAAGGGCGGAACAGATTGCTGCTTCCAATCTGGTTGTTTTCTGGATCTTTCTTGAAATCTTATTTATGTATTGGGCTTTGACGACAATACTAAGCATCATACAGACTTACCTTGAGCGTAAACTCAAAACGTAAGCTGAAGCTTAAAGAGCAATAGCCGTTTGTGCTGTTGCTCTTTTTAGTTGCACTCAGCTCTCCATTCATGGATCAACAAGACGTTATCTGCAGCACATTGTGTACAGTGGAAAACATGGGGACATTGTTTTTCTTGTTCATCCTCTGGATAGCCATCTTCCATTTTCAACGAATCGATATCAAAATATGGACTGTAGTCATCGTAATAGTCCATTACTCTTCCATTATCCTGCATCAACCCTAAACATGAAGGACAACGGTATTGTGTATTACTCAGTTGGTTACATACAGGGCACATAGACATGAAACCTACTCCTTTTAAATGAATTTATAATGTCGAAATTCGCGACACTCCTGCGGGAAAAGCGAGCCAGGTAAGAGGAGGCTTTCGGATTTAGGGCTAATGCATGAAGTGATGTCTAGCTCAGCGATCAGTCACTTGGATCACTTCAAACTTCCAGCGGCGGCGACAGCCTCCTCGTCAGTTTTCCAGTGACCTTCGCAACTAAGCGGGGCGCTTCCGCTTTTCTTACGCCCGCGGAAAGGGAATGAATATCGCCAAGATCAAAATTACTAATAACAGAACGTATTATAAGATGTGGAAAGAAGGGATGGATTTCTCCACCCCTTCGGAAGCCATAGTTTTAATGTTATCTTCCACCCATTTGTGATTGAGCTTGTTGAACAAGACGCTTAGTGATTTCTCCACCTACAGATCCGTTAGCACGAGAAGTTGTGTCTGGTCCAAGTTGTACACCAAATTCAGAAGCGATTTCAGTCTTCATTTGGTCTAAAGCTGCTTGAGCACCTGGTACTACCAATTGGTTACGGTTGTTGTTTTGAGCCATGTATCTCACCTCCTCCTTGGTACACATAGTTTGCGTTATTGAGAATGCCTTATTCATATATTTCGATTGGAAATTATTACAGCTATAGACATACCAGCAGGAAAATAAACCTGATGAAAAAGCATTGGCGTATGCTGTACCCTAGTTATGCCTATACATTCTTTAAGTGCAAAAAAATCGACCAGGCTTTCGCCTGATCGATTTAACCGATGATGACATGTTCTTTCGGATAATGATATGTTTCTTTTACAATCTTACCTCGAATGATGAACAAGAAAGAGAGTATTCCTACACGACCGATGAACATCAATAGGATGACAATGATTTTGCCAAATGAGCTCAACTCTGGTGTCAGCCCCATCGATAAGCCGCATGTACCGAAGGCAGATGCAACTTCAAATACAATCGGGATCATTGGTGCAGATTCGCTATACATCAATAAGAGCACTGCGGTAACAAACATCATGACAGCAACACTTAGGACGACGAATGCTTTATGGACATCTTCCATCAACAGTTCACGTCGGAAGACTTTAATTGTCTGATTTCCTTTTGCAAACGACAGTATCGCTAAAATGACGATCACAAATGTCGTGGTCCGGATACCTCCACCTACAGAACTTGGGGAAGCACCAATGAACATCAATGCAGATAGAAACAACTGGGTCGGCTCTGAAAACAAATTCATGTCCATTGTTGATAAACCGCCGCTTCTCGTCGTAACGGATTGGAATAAGGAATAAAACAAAGCTTGATGCCAGGACTTATCTTCATAAAATAAATTATGTTCTAGTAAAATGATAAATAAAGTCCCTACCACAACTAAACACAAAAAAGTGACAGTTGTGAGCTTTGTAAAGAGTGAAAATTGATATCTCCCGTTTTTTGAAATCAGATATTCTTTTACTTCAAGAAGTACCGGGAATCCGATTGCACCTAATATCATCAGCAAAATGTTGATGAACTGTACAAAATAGTCATTTGCGAATGGACGTAAGGATTGTCCAGTGATATCAAACCCACCATTTGTGGTCGCACTGACGGAAGCAAAGAATCCTTGT
The DNA here is from genome assembly GCF_019720915.1 of Alkalihalobacillus sp. TS-13. Lineage (GTDB taxonomy): Bacteria > Bacillota > Bacilli > Bacillales > Fictibacillaceae > Pseudalkalibacillus. The sequence continues at coordinate 42,564 of NZ_JAHKSI010000005.1, read as the reverse complement.
ATAAATGATTGTTGCCATGTATCAAAATAATTCATGAAATAGACACCTAAGATCAATGTGCCAATCGACTCGATGATAAGGATCAGAAACAGAATCTGCTTCATGATTCTGACAAGGCCTTGAAGGGTCGAGAGGTTTTGATCAGCCATGATCAGTTGGCGTTCTTTCAGAGTAATACGCTTACCCACCAACAACCAGATGAACGTGCCCAGGGTCATGATTCCGATTCCACCGAATTGCAAGACAAAAGCTAAGATGAAATAACCGAATTCATTGAAGGTTTCTGCTGTATTGACTACAGTCAATCCTGTAACACTGATGGCACTGACCGCGGTGAATAGAGCATCTATGAAAGACCATTCCATCCCGCCACGATGAGCGTATGGCAGACTAAGCAGCGAGGTTGCCAGAACTACTGCACCGAGATAGAATAATATGATCATTTGTACGGAAGTTAAACGTATTTTACGTAGTCTTGGGTTTCTTTTCATTTTCATACAACCTTTACTGTGCCATGTATAACGAATCTATCGTACCTAATTTACGTCTGCCTGAAAACCCTATTTATTAAAATAGTCTTCCCTTATTTGTAAATCGATTTGTTTTTTTCTTTATTTTTTTATTAACACGCTTGTCATTAGGAAGTATAATATTGGTATTGTTCATAAAGCCATTTCATCGAATACTAAACCTGTTCTTAAGCAATTGGAATTATAAGTATCATTTTTAGGAGAAAAAAATGAAAATTTTTTTGAAATACCTTTTATTTTGTTTACCTCATCATACCATTACTTACTTTATCGGTTCTTTTATGAAGGCTCCGTTCAGCCGATTTGCAATCAAGGCATATGTGAAATTTTATAAAATCGATATGAGCATGATTGAAAAGCCGCTTCATGAATATAAAAACCTAAACGAATTTTTCAAAAGAACCTTAAAACCACATGCACGGCCTGTGGATGCACACATTGATACATTAATAAGTCCTGCAGATGGTACAGTCACCCAAGTCGGTGAAATCAAAAACGGCACACTCATTCAGGCAAAAGGTGAATCGTATACCGTAGAAAGTCTTTTGAACGATAAAAACAAAGCACGAGATTTCCGTAACGGTTCCTTTATGACCATTTATTTAAGTCCAAAGGATTACCATCGGATCCACGCCCCAATTGACGGCTCTATTACTGACTATTCCTACATACCGGGTCGCCTTTATCCAGTAAATAAATTTGGAGTCGATGCGGTTAAGGGAATTTTCACAAAGAATGAACGGATTGCTACGTATCTCAATAGTGCTACAGGCCAATTGGCCATCGTAAAAATAGGCGCCTTGATTGTAGGAAGTGTGCAACTGGCGTTTAAGGATCAGGTTGAAGAACATCACAAAGGGCAACCATTGAAAAATACGCTAGAAACAATGCTCCCTGTTTATAAAGGCGATGAAATTGGTCATTTTGAGTTTGGATCGACTGTCATCCTTTTATTCGAAGAAAATCTGATTTCGATCAATCCCTCTATAGAACCTGGCTCATCTGTAAAAATGGGCCAACCGCTCGGCCATCGGGTGAAACGTCTTGAACAACAAATCAATTGAATGACCAAATCGACCTCAACCTCTAATAAGAGCGGGTCGGTTTTTTATTAGTCGAATTGTTAATTCCTGCGGTTACTCGGCGCAAAACTACAAGGATGGGATAAAAATCCGTGGTCTTGGGTCATAGATGGCTGCTAAAAACACATGCGTGATGTCTCTTCTGATAAGTGTATCTTCCAATCCCAGTTCCTTTTGTGATATCTCCGTGCAGTATCGAATATCTTTCCTGGTTTTCGAATTTCTCGATCCTCGCCTGGGCTTTTTCCAACTGTTATTCATGAACCAACAACAGGCAGATCTTGAATGGATAATTCCCCAATCAGCTTCGTAGCAAGAAATCTTGGGAATCCGGTAAAAAAGTAAACATTGGATGCATTATTTCCCTCCAATCGTTTTCATAAATTTAGATATCCGATATAATTCAGATAGAATCGATAAAAATAAAGGTGGCGATCGCATGCCGAATGTCTGGACCCACATATACTTTGGGGAAGTTGTATTAAAGCGCTCAGGAATCATCGATTTGAATGAAAAATCAGAACCATACTTCAACTTTGGTACCCAAGGGCCTGATCCTTTTTTCTATCATAACTTCTGGCCTTGGAAGGAAACCTCTGTTACAGAAGTCGGGGACCGGATCCACCATGAACACTGCGGCGACTTCCTTTTGAAATTGATTGATCATACGAAAGAAAGACTTGAGGACGCGAAATTGACTGCATTTACGACCGGCTTTATTACACACCACATTCTGGACAGAAATACACACCCTTACATAAACTATCGATCCGGTACAAAAGGCAATCGTCATCAAAAGCTCGAAATCATCATTGATACATTTATGATGAAAAAGTACAAAAACATCGAAACCTGGAACACACCAGTGTATAAAGAGCTGGCAATCGGAAAAAAGCTTCATGAGCCGATCGAGAAAATGCTTGAAGAAAAGATCAGTGACACCTTCCCTGAACTTCATGAAAAAATGCCAGCTGGATATGTACAACAGTCCTATCAACATATGCAAAAAGCATTACGTGTCCTATACGACCCGTTAGGCTGGAAAAACAAGCTTCTAAAAGAAAAGGTCCAGCCCTTCTCCTATCAAAAACATGTTGATGATGTCGATTATTTGAATGAATCAAAAACGCCATGGAAACATCCTGCCCAATCCGATGAGCATCATGAAGAATCGTTTATGGAATTGTTTGAAAACGCAGTCGATGAAGGAACAGAAATTCTCACACTACTAAAAGGATATTGGTATGATGACAATATGGAGCAATATGAAAAGTTGAAAGAAAAGCTTGGTAATGTCTGTTATGACGTCGGCAAGGACTTATCCTTACGCCTCGAAAACAAACAATACGAACCGATTTTATAAAAAATGTACAAACCAAAGCCAGGGCTGTCTCCAAAAGAGGCAGCCCATTCCTTTGGTTACATCGTTAAGTCTGAGGGATAACCCGCTTCCTTCTTTCCTTTATCGATATCGACACGTGAAAGGATGAAGATTCCAGCAAGGAAGAAGATGATCAGCGACACGATACCAAGTCGCGTTGACCCTGTGAGCTGACCGACGATTCCGAAAACAAATGGACCGAAGATCGCAGAAAATTTCGCGGATATACCATAAAATCCGTAAAATTCCGCATGACGATTCTCCGGTACCATGCTTCCGAAGATCGATCGGCTCAACGCCTGAGCCCCTCCTTGTACAAAACCGACCATAATAGCAAGCGCGTAAAAGTGTGCAGCAGTTTCCATGAAATATCCTAAAAGAACAATGACCACATACGTCCATAAAGCAATATAGAGGGCACGCTTCGCTTGTAGTCTTTTCGCAAGGTACCCGAAAAGGAAAGCGAAAGGAATACCGACAAACTGAGTAATCAATAAGGCTGCGATTAGATCATTTGAGCCGATACCAATATCTCTTCCATAAATCGTGGCCATTTTGATGATGGTCGATATCCCGTCATTAAACAGCCAAAATGCGACTAAGAATAACAACAGCTGCTTGAACTGTTTGATTTCCTTGAAGGTCGTCAACACCCGTTTGAAGCCTATTTTGAAGTAGGATCCTTTTATCTGAGGCTGCTCATGCTTCACTTCTTTTATATTACGGAACATCGGTATCGAAAAGATGAACCACCAAACACCGACACTGGCAAAGGAAATCTGTGTAGCGAGCAGCGAGTTCGGAATGAAAAACCAGGATGGATTCATGATCATCATCAGGTTGATGAGGAGCAAGACTCCCCCGCCGATATAACCGAAAGCATAGCCGCGGGCAGATACCCGATCGATCTCATTCTTAGAAGCGATTTCCGGTAAGAAGCCATCATAAAACACGTTTCCGCCAGAAAACCCAATCGTCCCAGCAATCAATAGGATTGAGGCGAGAATGTAGTCGCCTTCACCAACAAATGCGAGGAGGATACTTGCAAGAATCCCCATATAAGCGAAAAATCGAAGAAACTTCATTTTAGAATTCGAATGATCTGCAATTGCCCCCAGAATCGGTGCCAATAAAGCAACGATTAATACAGCGATGGATTGCGAATATCCCCAGTAGGCTGTCGCGGTCGTCTTGTCGATATTTTTGGCAGCGACATCATAATAGAAAATCGGCAGCACCGCAGCCATGATGGTAGTGGCGAAAGCTGAGTTGGCCCAATCATACATCGTCCAGGAATAAACCTCTTTTTTCTTCATTTTAAACCCCCTTGTCCTTTCCTCTTCAACCTGATAACCCCTTACTATGAGTATATGTTCTCTTGATAATAGAAATCTCTTTACTTAATTCGCTTCATACAGTTCGTTCCCCTTTTTTCGTTTCTTTTGATAGCACTTTATTGAGACAGTTTTAGTTCTTAACTTCCTGTTCCAATCAAGGCAGTTTTGAGACAGGTTCACGCATGATCCTCCTCTTCCTGTCCCAATCAGAGCCGTTTTGAGACTGGTTTGCGTTTCTACTTCCTTTCTTGTCCAATGGTTAAAAAAAGACCTCAGCATCTGACAAATGCTGAGGTCTTCCGTTGGTTTACTCTTTTCAAACAGCTTGAGATTCTTTTACTCCTTGCTGCAGTTGATACATTTGATAGTACTTGCCTTTCGCTTCCATCAGTTCATCGTGTGAACCCCTTTCGACGATTCGGCCGCGATCAAGCACGAGGATCTGATCAGCGCTTTTAATCGTAGAAAGTCTGTGAGCAATGATGAATGTTGTACGTCCTTTTTTCAAGACCTCCAATGCTTCCTGGATGATTGCCTCAGTTTCCGTATCGATGTTCGCCGTCGCTTCATCCAAAATCAGAATCGCTGGATTATATGCAAGCGCCCGCGCAAAGGAAATGAGCTGTCTTTGACCTGCTGACAATGTGCTTCCTTTTTCGATTACGGGCTCATCATATTCTTTGGGAAGCTGTTTGATAAACGGTTCTGCCCCGACATCACGTAATGCTTTTTCTACCGTCTCTCTCGTAATCGACGGGTCATCCAAGCTTACATTGGATGCGATCGTCCCTGTAAAAAGGAACGGATCCTGAAGTACGATCCCCATATGCTTACGAAGATCTTGTCTTGTCATCGTCTGGATATCCTGGCCATCGATCATGATTTTCCCATGTTCTACATCGTAAAAACGGAACAACAGATTCATGATCGAACTTTTTCCGGAGCCAGTGTGACCGACAAGAGCGACGGTCTGGCCTTGTTCCGCTTCAAAGGATATGTTCTTCAACACATTTTCATCTTCTTTATAAGCGAAAGTGACATCGTCAAAAACAACATTCCCTTTATAACGGGAAATCTTCGTATCTGAAACGTCCTCTCCTTCACGATCAAGTAGTCGGAAAACCCGCTCACCTGAAACAAGTGCCTGTTCAAGGTTTGCTAGCTGCGTTACGATCCCTGTAATCGGTTGGAATAGACGGTTCAAGTAATCGACGAATGCATACAGAACACCTACTGAAACAGCAGTCGTCGCTGTCAATGACGCCCCACCGAAATACCAGATCAACGTAACGAATGCTACGTTACGAAGCAGGTTCACGAGGTTATGGGACATCAAGGCATCCAAACTCAAGAGCTTGTTGCGATAACTAAAGTATTCTTCGTTGATCTTCTCAAATTCATCTGTCGTCTGCTTTTGACGGCGAAACGCCTGGATGATTGTCATCCCCTGGATCGATTCGTTGATCATCGCATTCAGATCACTCAAACGCTGACGAATGAGGTGATTGTATTTGGAAGCATATCTACGGTACATAATGATCCAGACGAACATGATCGGAATGATGACTGAACAAATCATCGCCAATCGTACATCAAGGAAAAACAATGCAGTCAAAATTCCGAAGATGTAGATGATCCCAGTAAAAAACTGAGCTAAAACCGTTACATACAACTCACGGATCGCTTCTGTATCATTCGTGATTCTTGAAACGACCTTACCAGCTGGTAAATTATCAAAATAATTGACCGGAAGCCGCTGGATCTGTCCGAATACATCTGTCCGCATATTCTGGATGATCCGGTTCGCCGACTTCTGCAGGATATATTTTTGCCAATACGTGAAAATAGCTGATACGACCAGCAAGCCCATATAGAATGCACTCAAATAGATGAGCCACTTCACTTCCGGCCGGTAAAACGCCAAAAGTTGATCAGTCGATAATTCTTCTGCTTCGTATACAGCTTTCTGATTTCCTTTTTCAATGGTGATCGAGCTGCCATCAACTGAACGGTTTCCATCAAACTCAATCGGTTCATTTATAAAGAAGTAGTCTCGCTTTATCTGAAGAATCCGGACCTCCTCGTATTGAGAAACATCTCCATCAAAATACTCAGTGCGAATATAATGATTCCCTTTATACTCGACGGTGTCCTCACCAGCGTTCTCCACCTGTATCCACGGCTTTTCGATGCCGAGGATGTGATTATCAATCATCTTTTTTGCGATGAAAGGACCTGTCAGTTCAGCACTGACAGCAATCGTCAACATCGCTAATGCCATGATGATCATCTTTTTATATCTTAATGCGTATTGAAATAATCGTTTTCCTACGCTCATTTTGTTACACCACACCTTCTGAGAAGCCGTCTTCTAACTGCTGTCTTTCATACTGCTGTTTGTACCAGCCTCTGTTTTTCAATAAATCTCCATGTGTTCCTTCTTCAATGACACACCCCTCATCCATGACGAGGATCCAATCTGCGTGTTGCACCGCAGACAGTCGGTGTGTCGTGATGAACGTCGTCTTACCTGAGCGTTCATTCCGGATGCTTTCAATGATTTTCGCTTCTGTTTTACCGTCTACTGCTGACATCGCGTCATCTAACAAAAGGATGTCTGGATTGACGAGCAATGCACGTGCAATCGAAATCCGCTGTTTCTGGCCACCAGAAAGTGCGACTCCTTTTTCACCAACCAGCGTTTTCATACCCTGCGGCAGGTTTTCGATGTCACCGGTTAACGAGGATAGCTCGACGACTTCGTTCAAGCGTTTTTGAGAAGTTTCTGTTACGCCAAACTGGATGTTCTCTTTTACCGATCTGGAAAAGAGTACTTGCTGTTGTGGTACATAGCCCATCCAGCTCTGAATCTGTGAAACCGGAATCTCATCAATCGGAACACCGGAAATTGAGATCTCTCCTTCACCTAATGGATATTCCCGTAAAAGCTGCTTAATCAATGTCGTCTTTCCGCTTCCCGTTTTCCCGACAATTCCAAGTGTTTGCCCTTGCTTCAATGTGAAGGACACATCTTTCAAGTTATCGACCTGGGAACTTGGATAACGGAAGGTTACGTTCTTGAACTTGATTTCACTAGCTTCAGAGATTGCTGAGATCTTTTCGCCATCTTTTACATCTGGTTCATAATCGAGCGTATTGTTGACCCGGTCCAGGGAAGCGTTACCGCGCTGCATGATATTGATCAGTTCCCCGATCGCAAACATCGGCCAGATCAACATCCCGAGATAAACGTTGAAAGAAACGAGTTCTCCTAATGTGATTGTTTTATGGAATACGAGGTACGCTCCGTATCCTAATCCAATCAGATAACTCACACCGACCAGCACTTTGATCGTCGGCTCGAATAGTGAATCAATCCGGGCAACAGAAACGTTCTTTTTGTAAACATCATCCGCTAGATTCTCAAAGCGTTTATGGTCTGCTTTTTCTTGGACATAAGCCCTGATGACACGAACGCCTGAAACGGATTCAAGCACCTGGTCATTCAACTCTCCGAATGAATCCTGGGCCGTAGTAAACCGTTTATGCATCATCTTTCCGTAACGGTTCATGAGAATGGCCATGATCGGAAGTGGCAGCAAGGCTGCGAGTGTCAGCTTCCAACTGATCATGAAGCCCATTACGAAAAGGATTGTGATTAAGAACAACGTTGAATCAAGTAATGTTAATATTCCGAATCCCGCTGTCATCGATATCGCTTTCAGGTCGTTTGTAGCTCTTGCCATCAAATCACCTGTGCGATATTTTTCATAAAAGGTCGGCCTCATTTTCAACAAATGGCGCATGAAACTAGAGCGCATCGTACGCTCGACCAGAAATGCTCCTCCGAATAGCTGATACATCCATATGTAACAAAGGATGTAGTTCACAACCATCAGTGCAAGATAAAAACCGACGAACTGGAATAATCGTTCTGCCGTCAAAGATCCAATCGTCATTTCATCGATCGCCATTCCAATGAGCTTTGGCGGCACGACCTCGATCAAGTTGACGATTTGAAGCAAAACGATCGCTATCGTATAACGCTTCCAATGTTTTTTAAAAAACCAACCTAGTTTGATTAATACTGAAAACATGCTTTATCCCCTCTCTTGCCTTGGTTCTATCCGTTTAGTTGTCAGCCGCCTTCAATCCGATCCAGCAGCCTTGAAGTGTTTTTGTTTTTTACGTGCATCTTCATTTCTCCCTTCACATTTTGAAAAATAGTGTTCAATTAGAACTTCATATATAAGAAAGTTTGGTAAAGATCCAAACTATTCTTCCCTGGTTTTGATAAAAAAACTTGGCAAAGCCAAGCCTTGGCACAGGCTGAGCCTTAGTTGCGCTTATACTGAAGAATGTATTTCTATACATTCTTTAAGTAGGACAAAAAAAGTATGCCGCACGTTCGCGACATACTTCTTCCTGGGTAAATGGGACAGAAATATAAAAGCTCACGCCGAAAAATTGGGCGTAAGCTGATCAGACACTTTATTTATAAAAGTCAGAAAAAGGTCTTTATCGGTTCACGCCACACTTTATGAAGTTGTTTGAAGAAAATACGACAATTTCTTGTTTCTGAATGATATCGATATATTTTTGCATGACGCTAACCTCCTTTTCTTTTTTATGATTTATCTTTATTAAGTACTATAAAAGTTTATACCAACCGTTTCCATTTGGCAATAGACTTTTGCCTATTTTTCAAATTTTTTTACAATTTTACATTCTTGGAAATCCTCTCCCTTTCTGCGGGCGTAAGAAAAGCGGAAGCGCCCCGCTTAGTTGCGAAGGTCACTGGAAAACGGACGAGGAGGCTGTCGCCACCGCTGGAAGTTTGAAGGGATCCAAGTGACTGGTCGCTGAGCTAGACATCACTTCATGCATTAGCCCTAAATCCGCAAGCCCCTCACTTGCACAGGATCTCAACACAAAAATGAAATCATTTTCGTGTCTGCGATGAGAATTCTTAGAAGCCTTCCTTATGCTGGCTTCGACGTTCACCATAGGACGTACTTGTACAGGATGTACTGACTTCGACGTTCACCATAGGACGTGGTGGTATTTAGTCGAAGTTCATTATTATAGTCGAAGATCCTTTTAAAAAACTGCGGGGTCTCGCTTGGCTCGCTTTTCCCGCAGGAGTGTCGTGGATTTCCTTTAATAAAATTTCAGAAAACAATATTCAGCTAGCATATTATTTCTTTACCCAATATTCACTGCACTCTTTGTTCCGATCTAGAAAGCCATATTCGATGAGATACCGTCTGACGGTCACATAGTCATCAATGACCGGCTTCAGCACTTCATTCACTTCCATTTCAGTATAGACCCGCTCAGGATCGAACTTCCGGATAATGTGCTGCAAAACGATGATCTTCCGCTTTTCCTTACTCGGAAAATGAGTAATCGGACCATCTAGACCTTTTTTAAAATAAGTCGATAATACTTTTTCCCTTTCCTTTGTCGTAATTGCATAACGTTCATCCACTTGCGTCGCCCCTTTATGAATTTGGACAAGGTCATCCTTCTGATCAGCCTTTTTCAACATTTCCATGATCGCAAGGAACACCTTTGCCTGTTTTTCTTTTTCCTTCAGCTTAAACCGATGTGTCCGGATCGTCGATGTACTGCCTACATCTAGTTGTTTTGCAATCTCCTTATCGGATTGGCCGCTCTTGAAGCTCATCAGGATTTTTCGTTGTACATCAGTGAGTCCCGTGTACTTTTTGTTCATGCTTAACAAATAATCAAGCATCGATCCATGTTCATCAATGATATGCTGTTTGATTGCACGTTCTGCCTCCATGTACAGTCCATCTGTCCAAGGAAAAATCAATCCTATCTGAAAGCTTTTCCGGCAAATGAGGCAGGTGAATTCCTCTGTCGTTTGATTGAATGTATAGCCTTTTTTCAAGTCATCTGTATCGGCATCCCAAAAAAGGTCTCGGCCACTCATAATTATAAACACTCCCATTAAACGTCCTCTATTTAGTAAACATTTTATACTATTGTTTATTAATATTCAACGCTTATTTGGAAGGTGAAGCCAAATTTTCCGTAGTTGTACCTTCAACTTTTGATTTTGGTCAACTTACCACCAATACGTGAAATCCCATAAAGAAAACTTAGCAAAGCCAAGCCTTTGGCGCAGGCTGAGCTTTAGTTGAGTTGATATTGAAGAACGTATTATATACTTTCTTTAAATGTAAAAAAACCGCCTATTATGGCGGTTTTAGCAATCGTTCTATAAGTTCTTCTTATGCACGGCTTTGCCATCGTATGTGAAGATGACGCCTTTGTTTTCGACTTTGGTTTCAAGATGAACGGATCTTCCCCATAGATGATGGATGTAAGGCAGTACTTTTTCAAGGTATTTCAAATCGAGTTCCATGTCTTCGAAATGATGAACGAGGTAGAGCTCTCCATTTTTCAAATAATCGCCGTTATTGACCGTGATATACGGAAACCCTCCATTCACCCGGCTGTTGATGAGTTGTTCGCGAACTTCTTCCCACATTTTTGTCGTAATTCTGTAATCCTTACCTTGTTTTTGGAACAGATACAAGTCCTCACGGTCACAGAGATCCTTCGTCAAATAGTTGCGGATGAACGAAATGTCCGACTCGATTTCACGGACTTCGAAGATCTTTTCCCTTCCGTCCCCCTTCTTGACCCCTTGCTTCTGCAATTCTTCTGACGGATTGTTATAGGTTTCCTCAATGTCTTCGAAAACCTTCAAACCGAGGTAATAAGGATTGATCGATGTCCTCGACGGCTGTACCACACCTGCATTCAGTTTGGCAAACTCGATCACTTCATCAGTCGTCAAGTCCATCTCCCGTAAGATCCGTGCATGCCAAAATGATGCCCAGCCTTCGTTCATGATTTTCGTCTCTAGCTGCGGCCAGAAGTACAGCATCTCTTCCCGCATCATCGAGAGGATATCCCTTTGCCAATCCTCCAGCTCCCGGCTGTATTCCTCAATGAACATCAGCAGATCTTTTTCAGGATGAGGCGGGATTTTCCGTTTCTTGTTCAATTTCTTCTTTTCTTTTTTCTCAGCCTCATCCATTTCCCACAGGTCATCATATGGAGTCGCTTTCCTTTCCAGCTCCTCTTCTTCCTCATCCAGTCTATAATTGAGCTTCGGTCTCATGATAGAAGGATCGATATGCTCCTGGATACTCAACACGGCGTCCAAGAAACTTTCGACTTCCTTTTTTCCATAGAGATGCTCATAATTGGCGATCCGTTCTGCGGTCGAAGTCATGCTTTCGACCATGTCCCGTCGGGTATTCGTAAATCGTATGTTGTTTTTGAAGAAATCACAGTGTGCGAGTACATGCGCAATAATCAATTTGTTCTGGATCAATGAATTACTGTCCAATAGAAATGCATAACATGGGTCAGAGTTGATGACGAGTTCATAAATCTTACTCAATCCAAGGTCATATTGAAGTTTCATTTTATGGAATTGCTTACCGAAGCTCCAATGGGAAAAACGAGTCGGCATTCCGTAAGCACCGAATGTATAAATGATATCAGACGGACAAATTTCATAACGCATTTGATAAAAATCAAGTCCGAATCCCTCAGCGATTTCTGTAATTTCATGAATGGCGTTTATTAACTCCTTGTGTTCATCAATGCTCATGCCAGTCCCTCCTAAAAAGGATTCTATAAGACAATGTATGTCAGAAATCCTTTTTCATGAATAGGAGAGTAAATTCGTCATCCTTCTATTTTTGCTGATTGCAAAAGCTGAGCAGTCGTCATGATCTCAGCGAATTCCTCATTCAGATTCACGATTGTCATCTGGTGGATATCTTCTGCAAGATAGATCTTTCCATCAGGTCCGCTTCGGTCGAAAGTGGCACACGCATCCTCAACTAGAATCGGATTCATCCCGAAATTTCCAGCCATTCTCGTCGTCGTTTCCACACAATGATTGGTGGTCAATCCCACAATGACCACTTTTTTACAATGGAGGTCAGTAACCCGTTGATGCAGGTCTGTTCCGATGAAAGCACTGTTCACCGTTTTCCGGATGATCACCTCATCGTTCAATGGCCTACAGTCTTCTTTAAAATCAACCCCATCTCCCTCCACATAAAACAATGAATCAGGACTATGAGAAACATGTTGCACAAAGATGATCGATCGGGAATTCGTTCTCCAATCATCAATCAGTGCTGCGATGTTCTTTTCAGCCTTGGGATTATTGCGGTCCCCCCAGTTCGGATGTCGGAATGCTTGTTGGACATCAATCACAATCAGTGGTGTATTTTGCTCTATATCCATACGATTACCTCCTCTGAATTACTCTCCATTCTTATTTCTTCATTATAATAAGGGACACCTTTTTACGGACTTTGATTAAACGAAATATTCTAAATAAACAGTCTACTAGTGGTGTGTAGAATTTCCAGCTTCCAAATACTACCCTCAGCCGAGATTATTTATCCTTAGAAGGGATTTGAATCATATAAAAGTCGATGAAAACGTTTACCTGGACTTTTTCGCCAATATGCAACCTATTTGGTTATAGCTGTTGAATTAATTTCCGTGAGTGTTACGATAAAAAACGTTGAATTGAACGGACATAAAAGGAGTGGTTACTTTGTTGAAACAACGTGTTGCCTTTTTAGGCGCTGGGAATATGGCTGAAGCAATGATTTCAGGAATCGTCGAATCAGGAAAATTTGCACCGGAACAAATCATTGCAACCAACCGTAGTAACCAAGAACGTTTAGATACAATCAAAACGAAATTTGGAATTGAAGCAGTAACGAAAGATCAATTGGATTTCAGTAAGATAGATGTCTTCATTCTTGCGATGAAACCGAAAGATATCGAGACGGTCTTAGCAGATCTTAAAAACCGCTTACGACCAGATCAATTGTTGATTTCAGTATTAGCTGGAATTTCTACCTCTTATATGGAAGATAACATGAATGAGCGTCAACAAGTCATTCGAGTAATGCCGAACACCTCCAGCATGTTAGGTGAATCAGCAACGGCAATCAGCCCAGGCAAGCATGTATCTATGGATCAGGTTTTACTGACAAAAGAATTGATGAAATGCATCGGAGAATCTTACATCATTGAAGAAGATCAAATGGATATCTTCACTGGCATTGCAGGAAGTGGTCCGGCTTACTTCTATAACCTGATGGAACACATGGAACAGGCAGGCTATGAAGGTGGTCTTGATCGTGAATTGGCGAGACAAATCGGAGCTCAAACCATCAGAGGGGCAGCTCAGATGATGCTAGAACGTGAAGAGACACCGACTCAGTTGAGAAAAAACGTCACCTCCCCGAATGGAACAACAGCTGCTGGATTGGAAGCATTAGCTGAACATGGCGGAGGGAAAGCGATTGCTGAAGCAGTAAAAGGAGCAGCTTCCCGATCAAAAGAGCTGCGCGAAGAACTCGAAAAAGTATTTGCTGAACAAAAATAAATGACAGTTAAAACAAACATTTAACAAGATAGATATTTAGGAGTGATGGAGAGACCAGTTATGGAAAAAAAACGAATCGTAATCAAAATTGGAAGTAGTTCACTAACAAGTTTACACGGAGAGCTTAGCCGTAGAAAAATAGAAAAAATAGTAGATGAAGTTGTTCGATTGAAAGATGACGGACATGAGGTCCTGCTCGTATCATCTGGAGCAGTAGCTGCAGGCTATCGTAAGCTCGGGTTCATCTCCCGTCCAGAATCATTGCCGGAAAAACAAGCGGCAGCTTCAATCGGCCAGGGACTTTTAATTGAAACCTACTCTGACCTTTTCATTTCACACGGATATGTAGGTTCTCAAATCTTGATTACACGTGACGATTTCAAATATGAAACACGATATAACAATGCAAGGAGCACATTGACTGTGTTGTTAGAAAGAGGAATCATACCGATCGTCAACGAAAATGACACGATCACGATGGACTTCTTGAAATTTGGGGACAACGACACTTTGTCTGCGAAAGTAGCAGGACTCGTAGATGCGGATCAACTCATCATTTTATCTGATATCGATGGTCTATTTGATGATGATCCTCGTAAAAATGAAAATGCTCAGTTGCTTGATCAGGTCCATGCAATCACACCTGAAATCGAATCTGCAGCAGGTGAACCTGGAAGTGCAGTCGGTACAGGCGGAATGAAGTCGAAAATCGACGCTTTCAAAATTTCACTAGCATCAGGAATCCCTGCATTCTTAGGAAAAGCCAACACGAGCAATATCATATACGATGCGGTCAATCGTGAAGCAAAAGGAACGTATTTCGAACCGAAAGAAGACAACGAGAACTTGAACCAGAAGAAACAATGGATTGCCTTCAATTCTGGTCCTGAAGGTGAAGTCACAATTGATGATGAAGTGAAGGTTTCCATTCAAGAGGGGAACACAAGCCTTGCACCGACTGACTTGCACAGCGTCAAAGGTCGTTTTGATAAAGGTGCCGTCGTACGCATCATGGACCTCAATGGCGAAAAGATCGGTCTAGGTGTCATGAAGTATTCATCGAAAGAATTGAAGAAAGTCATTGATAATAAAAAAGAAGATCAGCTGAAGGACTATTCCGTTGCTGCAGTTGAAAGTGAAGACATGGTCTGTCACCTGGATGCTGCTGTACCTGTAGGTGTTTAAAAAATTGCATTTGTTTGAGGATACCGGCTGTTATTTCGGTCTCGCTCTTTTATAAACTTTGACAAGTTCTAATGTTGATCAACCGATATTTGCGACACTCCTGCGGGAAAAGCGAGCCAGGCAAGACCCCACAGCGATTTAAGTGAGCGAGGAGGCTTGCGGATCGCCCGCGGAAAGGGAGCGAATTTCGGAGAAATCAACACCACCTTTTATAAAAACATTCGAAAGGAATTGATACCCATTACACTTACGATTGAAAAACCAAGTGTTGAAGAACAAGCGATTACAGCTAAGAAAGCTGCAAAAACATTATCTCTATTGACGACTGAGGAAAAGAACCAGGCACTGCATACAGTTGCAGACATCCTCGAAGCTGAATACGAAACGATTTTAAAAGCGAACGAAGAAGATCTTGCTCAAGGTCGTGAAAAAGGCTTTGACGCTGCGTTCATGGACCGTTTATCACTGAATAAAGAACGAATTTTCGAATTTGCGCAAGGTCTTCGTGAGGTATCAGAGCTTGAAGATCCGACAGGTGTGGTGAAATCAGACTGGACACTTGAAAATGGATTGAATGTACAACAAGTGAGCGTTCCGCTGGGCGTCATCGGAATGATCTACGAGGCACGCCCGAACGTAACAGTCGATGCGACTGGTCTTGCTTTGAAATCAGGTAACGCAATCGTTTTGAAAGGCGGATCTTCTGCCCTTTCTTCAAACAAAGCGATTGTCGAAGTGATGCATCGTGGTTTAGAACAGACTAAAATTCCGAAAGAGGCAGTACAGTTCATCGCCAGCACAGACCGCTCAGCGACTCAAGAGTTGTTTACGATGAAAGAACACATCGACGTGTTGATCCCACGTGGTGGAGGTTCCTTGATTCAAGCAGTCGTCAATAATGCGACTGTACCTGTACTTGAAACAGGAGTCGGAAACTGCCACATCTACATCGATAAAGCTGCTGAAGTAGAAAAAGCAATCAACATCCTTGTAAACGCAAAGACAGATCGGCCTGCAGTTTGTAATGCTGCAGAAACAGTCATCGTTCATAAAGAATGGTTGGATACGAATAAAGACGGCCTTATCAAGGCTTTTGAAGAAAACTCGATCACAGCACATGGTGATGATTATGCTCAAGCTATCCTTCCTGGAACCATCCCAGCTGGTGAAGAAGACTGGGCGAATGAATATCTTTCTACAGATATCGCTGTAAAAATCGTGAATGATGTGACTGAAGCGGTTGACCATATTGAAGAGTATGGCACGAAGCACTCTGAAGCGATCGTAACGGAAGATGATCAAGCTGCGAAGACATTCTTAGGTCTAGTAGATGCAGCAGCAGTCTATCATAACGCATCGACACGATTTACAGATGGTGGAGCACTTGGATTTGGAGCGGAAATCGGCATTTCAACTCAGAAGCTACATGCTCGCGGTCCAATGGGACTCCCTGCTCTTACCACCGTCAAATATGTAATGAGTGGAACTGGTCAAATCCGATAATTTACTGAAAAAGCTGATCTCCCACGTCATTTGTGGGGATCAGCTTTTTTGTATTATAAGGAATTTGTCACTTTGCGGGAATATCTGTTCACTTCCCAAAAAGTATATTAAACTAACAACTCGCCCCCTCATATCATTGTGAACTTGTACATATCTTTTTAGTATAGTTCTTTTCGGGGAGAGGTTGAGGATGAAAAAATGGTTTGCTATCTTCATAGGCAGTTTGTTTATTGGGGTCGGTATCAATGGTCTTCTTGCCCCTCACCATTTGCTCGATGGAGGCATAATCGGAATCAGTTTGATAGCCAACTATACATGGGGGTTTCAGCCCGGCCTAGTCATCATCTTTTTAAGTTTGCCTCTTTATGGACTAGCCTGGTTCTACCATCGTTCTTATTTTTATAATAGTTTACACGGCATGTTGATCTCGTCTTTTTTCATTGATGCATTTGCGCCAATTCGTCATTGGAGTCATCCCCCGCTTCTCCTTTGCGCTTTAATCGGCGGTTTTTTGGTCGGAACAGGTATCGGAATCATGCTCCAACAGGAAACTAGCACCGGAGGGACGGATTTACTTGCACAAATGCTGTCGCGGATGACAAAAGTGAATGTCGGAATCCTCATTTTCCTGATCGATGCAATCGTCATTGTATTCGGAGGTTTGATCCTCGGCACACAATCCTTCCTTTATTCCGTGATAACCATCATCGCAGTCGGAGTGACGACGACATTCATTACTTTGACAAAAAGCTCCCCTCCACTTACTAATTGACTCGCGGTGCCCAAATGATGATTGAAACACCGATAAGACAGACAATGGCTCCGAGAACATCATAGTGATCAGGTGTCTTTTTATCAATCAGCCATCCCCATAAGAGAGCCAAAACGATGAACACGCCTCCATAAGCAGCGAACACACGACCGAATGTGGGAAAAGCTTGAAAGGTTGGGACAATTCCATAAATGATCAAAACAAGTGCACCCACTATTCCATACCAATAAGGGGAGCCCTCACGTAACCAGAGCCAAAATAAATAGCCCCCTCCAATTTCAGCGAGTCCTGCAATGATAAATAATAAGATTGCTTGAATCACGATTTTCACCTCTCTAGTTCTTTATTCTCATGATTTTGCCTAGACAATGTTTAGCAACGCATTATCTTACATAGAATGATAATAAAAGTTTACCCTTGAATAACTGAATTCACGCAATCTTCAAGTTAGGTGATGATAACTGATGGCGATTTTCGTTATTTGTCCAAAATGCAAAGGCACCGGCAAAAAGTCTTCCCTTTTCTCTTTTATGAAGAAAAAGAAATGCCCCTCCTGCAATGGAATTGGAAAGGTCAAATCAAACAGAGACTTGATAAACACCCCACAGTAAAAGAGGCCTCCCTTAATCCACGTGCAGGCTGCTCCATGAATGGAGTGATCACGTAAGGGAAAGCCTCTTTTCTATTTTCAAAGGATTCGATTTACTTTATCCATGACATCCTTCTTGATGTTGAAAAGGTGTTTTTTGCTAGCTTCGAAAGTAGAGGATTGAACCCCAAAATAGAATTTGATTTTCGGTTCTGTCCCCGACGGGCGTAAACATACCCATGATCCGTCATCAAGTGTGTATTTGATTACATTGGATGGAGGCAGAACGATTTCTTCCGTTTCAGTAGATTTTACTAATAATCTTTCACGGCTTTGATAATCTTCGATGACAGAAATCGAGATCCCGCCAAATTCTGAAGGTGGTTGATTACGGAAAGTCGAAAGGATTTCCTGTATTTGTTCAGCACCTTTCTTCCCTTTCAGTGTCAACGATTCCAATCCTTCTTGATAGTATCCGTACTCTTCGAATACTTCCATCAAACCTTCATATAGTGTCATCCCTTTGGATTTATAATAGGCGCTCACTTCAGCAGCCATAAGGCAAGCCTGTACGGCATCTTTATCTCGGACGAAATCGCCAATCAGATATCCATAGCTTTCTTCGTATCCGAATAGGAATTCATATTCTCCCGAACGCTCATACTCACCCATTTTTTCACCAATGAACTTGAACCCTGTCAACGTATCGACAGTAGTAAGACCGTATTTCTTGGCAATCGTCCGACCGATTTCAGACGTAACGATCGTCTTCAATACAACACCGTTATCAGGTAATGTACCTAACTTCTTCTTTTGTTTCAATAAATAATTGAGTATTAAAGCACCAGTCTGGTTTCCGGTCAGCACAACGTAATTTCCTTGATTATCCTTTACAGCGACACCGACTCTGTCTGCATCCGGGTCTGTAGCGATCAGTACATCTGCACCTTCACGCTCTCCATATTGGATGGCAAGTTCAAATGCTGCGTGCTCTTCAGGGTTTGGAGATTTGACTGTTGAGAACTCAGGATCTGGCTTCTCTTGCTCACTGACGACCGTGACGTTTTTGAAACCTAAAGACTCCAGGCCTCGACGGACCGGAATGTTCGCTGTTCCATGTAAGGGTGTGAAAACGATTTTTAAATCTTCCTGTTCCTTGATCAATGCAGGATCAACGGAGATCCCGACTAATTTTTCATTATAGGGACGATCGATTTCTTCTCCGACGATCTTCAGCAGCCCAGTCTTTTTCAGTTCATCCTCATCGACAACTTCAATGTCCAATTCATTTTCAACATCATTCACGAAATTGATGACGTCATTCGCTGCTACGGGAGGGAGTTGACCTCCATCTTCTCCATACACTTTAAACCCGTTATATTCGGGCGGATTATGACTTGCTGTCACGACAATTCCTGAGAATGCGTTCAAATAACGGACTGCAAAAGATAATACCGGTGTCGGACGAAGATCTTCAAATACATAAGTCTGTATGCCATGGCGACCTAAAGTCTTGGCTGCTTCCATCGCAAATTCAGGGGACTTGTGGCGTGAATCATAGGCAATCACGACACCTCTTAACTTTACTTTCTCACCAAATGATTCTATGTACCGTGCCAGCCCTTCAGAGGCCTTCCGGATCGTATACATGTTCATCCGGTTCGTTCCAGGACCGATTTCCCCACGCATGCCCCCGGTTCCGAACTCTAACGTTTTATAAAAACAATCTTCAAGCTTCTCGTCAGAATCCTTCATTAAAAGAAGCTGCTCATGTAATTCTTCATCAAGTTGTTGAAAATTGCTCCAACGTTCGTAATCTTTTTTCCAGCTCATGACTTCCTCCTAAACTCTTTTATAAAACAGGTATATCACCATTGTATAAAAATTTCACTAATTCAACCACTTCTCTGGTGAAAATTTTCCAGAAACCTGACAGGATAATTGCACACCCTTTATAAAATTTCGTCAAACAAGGATGGTTCAGAAGGGCTCTTGCCATACTGAGACCTAATGTGCTGTCGAAACCAGTTTGCGGCAAATATCGCAGGGAGAATATGTCAATATTCCCCGGAAAATAAAGAAAACTTGGCAAAGCCAATCTTTAGTGGAGGCTGCGCCATAGTTGATCTTATACTTAATTGAAGGCTTTGATATCCTTTATTGTTGATTTTTGCGAAATTCACTCCCTTTCCAACGAAAAGCGGAAGCGACCCGATGAGTCACGTAGGCCACTGGAAAACGGACGAGGAGGCTGTCGCCGCCGCAGGAAGTTTGAAGTGATACAAGTGACTGGTCGCTGAGCTAGACATCACATCCAAGCATTAACCCTTATCCGCAAGCCTCCTCACTTGCACAGGATCTCAACACAAAATTGAAATCATTTTCGTGTCTGCGATGAGAATTCTTAGAAGCTTTCCTTATTGCTGGCTTCGACGTTCACCACAGGACGTACTTGTACAGGATGTACTGACTTCGACGTTCACCATAGGACGTGGTGGTATTTAGTCGAAGTCCATTATTATAGTCGAAGATCCTTTTAAAGAGAGTGGGGTCTTGCCTGGCTCGCTTTTCCCGCAGGAGTGTCGTGAATTTCAGTAAAATCAAACTTAGCCAGAAATCAACAGAATTATTTACCCCCCTAATTTTAAAAAGACAGGTCAAATACCTGTCTTTAAATCATTGTTCATCTTGTTTTTTCATAATCACTTCGTATAAGTCGCGTCGGCGGTCTCTCAATTGCATGACACTTCCTGACCGTCTATGTCTCCGTAAAATCTCTAAATCGACATCACCAACAACTACCGTTTCGATATTCGGGTTACATTCTCCGACAATCCCATCTCGAGGAAAGGTGAAGTCAGATGGCGTAAAGATGCCTGATTGCGCATATTGGATATCCATGTTTTCCGTTTGCGGCAGATTCCCGACCGTTCCTGATAATACCGTGTACACCTGGTTTTCGATTGCGCGAGCTTGCGCACAATATCGGACCCGTAGATATCCTTGACGATCATCTGTACAGAATGGAGTGAAGATGATCCGCGCTCCTTTATCGGTTACATATCTCGAAAGTTCTGGAAACTCGATGTCATAACAGATTAAGATTGCGATTTTCCCGCAATCGGTATCAAAGACGTTGACCTTATCTCCGGGACTGACTCCCCACCATTTCCGCTCATTCGGTGTGATATGCAGCTTGTACTGTTTTTCAATTGTTCCGTCTCTGCGGAATAGGTATGCGATGTTGTAGATCTTGCCATCTTCTTCGACAAAATGAGACCCGCCAATGATGTTTACGTTGTATCGGACAGCCAGTTCAGTGAAAAGTTCAATATAATCTTCTGTGTACTCCGTCAATCTACGGACAGCCTGGCTTGGACTTTTTTCATCCAAATATGACATCAGCTGGGTTGTAAAGATTTCAGGGAAAACGGCAAAATCCGAACCATAATCAGAAGCGACATCCGTATAATATTCAACCTGATTTGCAAATTCATCAAACGTATAGATCTGCTTCATCATATATTGGATCGTCGTAATGCGCACCGGGAATGACGTTTTGAAATGGCGTTTTGAGGTTGCCCGGTAATCGATATTATTCCATTCCATCAATGTAGCATGCGCATTGGATGCATCATCATCCGGCAAATAGGATGGGTTGACCCGCATCAACGTGAACCCGTTCATCAATTGGAAGGTTAGAACAGGATCAAAAATATTATGATTGACGACTTCTTTCACATATTCCCTTGGCGACATTTTATCAGCATACTTATGATAATACGGAATCCGACCTCCGATGATGATGCTTTTCAAATTCAGTTTCTCAGCCAGCTCTTTACGTGCTTCATAAAGCCTGCGGCCGATTTTCATACGCCGGAATTCAGGGTGGACCATGACCTCGATGCCATAAAGGTTGTACCCTTCAGGATCATGATTCGTAATATATCCTTCATCCGTAATCTCATCCCACGTATGTTTTTCATCATACTCATCGAAATTCACAATCAGACTCGAACACGTACCGACCACTTTACCGTCATATTCGACGCAAAACTGTCCCTCAGGAAAGATGTTGAGATGACTCTCAAGATGCTCTCTTTTCCATGGATCCATGTTTGGGAAACAAATCTCTTGTAATTCAAGGATTTGTTTGATATCTTTTTCCTCAATATTCCGAAGTATGATTTTCTTTTCGTATTTCGACTCATCAACCGATGACATGACGTACCATCCTTCCTTATCGCCATTCCTTCATTCTTGTTTTTAAATCTGCGGTGTTCAGTTCTAGTTCGATTCCATTTGGGTCGAGGAAATTTACTACGAGCCCTCCACCCCGTTCAATCGGTCCACGGACGATCGGAACCTGAAATTCTTTCAATCGCTGTACGAAATAATTGAAATCCTCCTTGTCGACTGAAAATGCAAAGTGATTTACACCTGGGACCTCATTTTCAGCAGTTTTCAGATTCTTTTTTTCTAAAAGACAGATCCAAGCCGAACCGCTTTCAAGATAAGCATCTGTATTACCGAGATGTACCTTTTTCATTCCAAGTATGCCTTCATAGAAAAGTAATGATTCATCAAGGGCATTTACATTGAGTGTAATATGATTAAAGCCTTTTATAGCCATATTCCCTTGTATCATTTACTCGAAAACTCCACAATCATCTCGTTTAGTTTCAATTCAGCAAGTGATTCAAGTCGAAGATCATATTCCTCGAAGGTCAGGTGCCTTGTAACCATGTTCGGTATGATGACTGTATGTAATCCTGCCTTTTTAGCAGCCTTCGCACCGTTCGCTGAGTCTTCGAAAGCAACAGCTTCTTCCGGTTTTACATCCAGGCACTTCACTGCTTCTGAAAACAGAGCCGGATCTGGTTTCACTTTTTCCACGTCATCTGAGGTCTTGATACACTCAAAATAATCGAAAATCCCGAGGTTTTTCAGATGGTTCGAAACCCACTTGTATGAAGAACTGGAGGCTAGACCGATCTTTAGGCCGAGATGTTGTGCCGCTTCCAGATACTCGACTACGCCCGGCATCGGCCCTTTGTCTTTGATGAGCTCCTGAAAAATATCCAGGCGCTGCTGTTTGATTGTGTCCCGGTCCAGTTTTTTCCCAATCTGTTTCTCGAGGTATTCATGGGCATCAAAAAAGTCGGAGTGTGTGCCGATGCACTCTCCCCAAACTTCCAGAGGCAGCTCTGCCCCATGCTCCTTGTATATTTTCTGTAAAACGTTATATTCACACGATTCAGTATCTAAAATGATGCCATCGAAATCGAACACGATCGCTTTGATCATTCCGCCACTCCCTTTCCATCATCTAACACCAATATATAAAGAAAACTGGTTGATTGACAAGCAGAATGCGCAGACAGAAACCTAGTTGCACTTATACTTGAACATCCACTTTTCTACAACGTCGTCCTGACAACCTGCTGAAAAGTGATTATAACAAGTGAAAAGAAATCTTGTCGACTGGCAAGTGATAACAATGCCAGCGACTTGATTGCGTACTAATTCTAGAAAAATTGGGCAGAATCCTAGAAATTCTTCAATAATTCCAGAAATTCCAGCCATAATCCTAGAAATTAGCACTAAGGTACTACACCGCCCCAATCCTAATGGGAAAAATAAAAACAAGCACCCGTATTGGATGCTTGTTTCTCGTTATTGAGGTGTGTTCGGGTTTGAAGGAGTAGAAATGCTTGATAGGGCTTGCCCGGCATCATTTGGATCCTGGTCTTTCGTAGCAAGATCACCAAGTGAAACCATACCTACGACCTGGTTGTTTTCAACCACAGGAAGACGACGGATCTGGTTTGTGGACATCAATTGAGCAGCCTCTTGAGGAGTCATATTCGGATTCCCCGAAACGATGTTGTTGGACATACATTGAGATACTTGTGTATTTCCATCCAAGCCTTGAGCAGTTGAACGTAATGTGATGTCACGGTCTGTGATGATCCCTCGGAGTTGACCATTTTCGACGACCGGCAAAGCACCTACGTTATACTGACTCATTAGAGCAGCTGCCTCTTTAAGCGATTGCTGTGAAGTGACAGAAGCGATGTTATTCGACATAAGTGAACGAAGTTGTTGATTATTATTCATTGTAAGCATATCCTCCTTTCATCCTTAGTTTAGCCGACGAAAAAGAAGATTATTTTGCCTTTATTTACAACGAATTGGGCATTTCATTTTGTGGGTAATTCATCTACACTAAAAAAGGATCCATATTTTACATCATGAGGTGGAACAATGGCAAAAGAATATTACAATGTTTTAGAAGAAATCGTCCCGACCGTCGTCACAGTATTATTGAACAGTCCTGATTATCAAACCATTTGCCGGTGCAATAAATGTACTGTAGACATTATTGCTTTGAGTCTGAACAGTATCCCGCCAAGATATGTGACTTCACCAGATAACCGTGAAATCATCTATCAGCTTTTCAATAAACCTTTCATGCGTACGATGCTCAATAAACATATCATCAGCGCGATCCATGTGGTACGAAAGAATCCGAATCATGATTGATGAAATTCGGTAAAGAACCGTACTGACTTTCCATCGCTTTTCATAATGATCGTTCCCAGCTTGTCAGTTCTGAACACCTGTACATTGTGGGTGTTCAATCGCTTCAACACTTCCTTTGAAGGGTACCCATACTTATTTTTCCGTCCGACCGAGATCACAGCATAATCTGGGTCTGTTTTTTTCAACAACCCATTACTTGTTCCCGTGTTTGCCCCGTGATGTGAAACCTTCAATACGTCGATCTTTTTATCATCCAGTCTTTTTAACAATTCATTTTCTGAAGCCATACCTGCATCAGCCATAAGTAAAATTGATTTTTTGCCATGGTCGATTTTCAACACTGCAGAATGATCATTAAGTGATTTGTATTTTTTCCTTGACGGAGCTACAAACTCCATCTTGATATTTCGCGCCAGTTTCTTCTTAACCCCCGCTTTTGCTTCAATCGGTTCGATCCCGGATTCTTCAATCAATCTTTTCAACCGTTTATAATATGTCGTATGGTATTTGACAGCTGGCATATAGATCGACTCGACTTCGAAGGATTCAAAAATCGCATCCATACTTCCGATATGATCATGGTGAGGATGGCTTGCGATCAAATAATTAATTTCTTCAACTCCACGTTTCTGCAGATAAGAAACCACCTTAGGACCATCATGTTCATCACCAGAATCGATCAAGATATTCTTCCCATTGGACAATTCAATGTAAATGCTGTCCGCTTGGCCAACATCAATCACATGCATTTCGAGACTCGTCTTCCACAAAGCTTCGGCCGGTTGGGGAAAGATGAATATAAGCATCACAATTACAATAATTAGTCTCATTCGATTTTTGAAGAACCTCCCCTTAGATTTTGGTCTTAGTTTATGTAGGAAAGGGGAGATTATTTTACCATAAGGCTGTTTTCGAAAAAGTTTATTGCTGTCTCACTATTGATATGAGATTACCCGCGGAAAGTATGAAAACTTCCATAAAAATCCCTTCATCGATTATCGTTGATGAAGGGTCAGCTGGCTTAAGCCAAATTCTGTTCGCCTTTCTTAAAAAAGCTTCTCATCGAATGATATACATCTCGTTTTTCTTTTAAAATGTAGTAATTGAATTTAGGGTCTTTGAGATTCTTATAAACACTCATCAAAGTCGAATGACGGTTGTAAGGGTTCACTTCACCATAACCGAACATATTCGATACTTCCATGATCTGTTGAACCAGTTTTATACAGCGCGAGTTATCACTGGTAAGGTTGTCACCATCTGAGAAGTGGAATGGATAGATGTTATAACGGCTCGGAGAATACTTGCCATCAATCAGTTCAAGGGCTTTTCTATAAGCAGATGAACAGATCGTACCGCCGCTTTCACCTTTAGAGAAGAAGTCTTCTTCAGTCACAACTTTCGCTTCAGTATGATGTGCGATGAATTCAATTTCAACTGTTTCATATTTAGAACGGAGAAAACGTGTCATCCAGAAGAAAAAGCTTCTTGCCATATATTTTTCCCAAATCCCCATGGAACCTGACGTATCCATCATCGCAAGTACAACTGCTTTCGATTCTGGTTTTTCTTTTTCATTCCAAGTTTTGAAACGAAGGTCTTCTGGGAAAATTGGAATGATCGATGGGTCACCTTTTAACGCGTTACGTTTATAGGCTGTAAGGATCGTTTTCTTCTTGTCGATATTACCCATCAATCCTGTCTTTCGAATATCATTGAATTCGATCTTCTCAAGTACGATATTTTCCTGTTCCTTCTGTTGCAGATTTGGAAGTTCAAGTTCTTTGAACAACAGCTCTTCAAGTTCTAAAAGGGATACTTCTGCTTCATAATAATCTTTACCTGCCTGGTCACCAGCACCTTTGCCTTTGCCGGCACCTTTATTACCACTAGGCTTCCCATCACGAGCAATGACATCACCGACCTGGCTTTCTCCGTCTCCCTGCCCGACATGCTTTGATTTATCATAATTGTAACGGATTTTATATTCATCCAGGGAACGGATCGGAATTTTAATGACATCGTGACCATTGGATAAAATGATGCTTTCCTCACTGATCAAGTCCGGTAGATTGTTCTTTAATGCATCTTGAACTTTTTCCATGTGACGTTGTTGGTCTTGATAACCTTTTCGGTGGAGGGACCAGTTCTCCTGTGACACGACGAAATTGCCTTTTTTATTGACGGTCATTTATTCCCCTCCTTATTTGATTTCCCCTTAAAATAAAAGCACGTTTATACTTTCGGGGATTACTCTATCCTATGCAGTAAATGTTCAGAATTGCTAATAAATTCAAACAAAAAGATGCTTGTCTATCAAGTTCCGCACCTTTTGCCATGAAAGGAAATCAAATCGGGACAAAACTCCTATTACATAAAGGGGACAGTTATTGCTTTTCGAAATTAAAACCCTCTCCGAGTGCGGTCTTCAAGCCTAAAAGTGGTCTACTTAAAACCATAGAAAAAGGATCAACCCCTATAGGGCTAATCCTTTATTGGAACTATTTATTTATCGTCTTCTTCTGTCTTATGCTGCTCTGGGTCAGGTACCTTACCGCTTTTCTTTACATCTTCATTTGAAGAAAGATGTTCCATGACCTTGCTATGTTCTTTCAGTTCTTTTTCATTGCTTACCATTTCACTGTTGCGAGTCTTTTCTTCTTTATTCTTTTTAGTCATCGGTAACCACCTCTTGAACTAACGATACCCAGATTCTTCATAATATAAACATTCAATGGATGACTTGGAATTCTGACATCGGCCAATATCTTAGATTGACTTCCCCGACAACATTTTCAAGCGGGACGAATCCGATATGACGGCTGTCGATACTATGAAGGCGGTTATCACCTAGCACGAAGACGGTTCCCTCGGGCACCCGTTCCTTACCAGTGATGTCTTTCAAAGTGAAGTCTCCTGTTAACTGGGAGCCCTCCTGAAGATCTTTCCTGAAACGTTCTAAGTACTTTTCTTCCACAGGTTCATTGTTAATGTACAGTTTATCGTCACGGTATTCGATTTTATCACCAGGAAGACCAATGATCCGCTTGATATAATCCTCTTGTTCATTCGCTTTAAATACAATCAAGTCAAACCGCTGGGGCTTTTTGATGTCATAATTGATTTTATTAACGATTAAACGATTACCTTCCTGAATGGTAGGCATCATAGATTCACCATATACGACATAGTTCGTGAAGAGAAAATGACGAACTACAAACGCAATCAGAAGTGCAATTCCAATCGCCTTGATCCATTCCCAAAAACTATTTTTTGTTTTGGTCATGTATGCTTACACACCCTTTTTTCTTATTATATTCAATTTACCATTTTATACAATTTAATAGCAAGTACGCAACGTGTTAATTTTTTGTAAACAGTATAACAACATCATTCAACAAATACAAAGGAAGGGTGCCTGGCACCAATTTATTCTCCTTCTCCCACAAGGGTTTTCAAACCGTGCCTGGCACCGTTCCAGACCCCTTCTCTCCCAAGGGTTTTCATTCGGTGCCAGGCACCGCAAAAAATCGAAAAAGGCGTGCCGCTGGGGTACGCCTTTTTCATTATTTTTCGCATCTTCTTTTTTATCTGTTAAGAAGGCTTCCGACATATCGGAGAAGTTCGTTGGCTGAGATCGAGTTATAGCCATATTCATCGATTAAACGGGCGATGACTTCGTTGACTTTCTTCAGCTGTGATTCATCCGGTGTTTTCGTCGATGTGGTGATCTTCACAACATCTTTAAGGTCAGCGAACAGTTTCTTCTGGATCGCTTCGCGGAGACGCTCATGTGAATTGTAATCGAATTTTTTCCCTTTACGTGCATAAGCCGAAATACGGATCAAGATTTCTTCACGGAACGCTTTCTTCGCATTCTCAGAAATACCAATCTGTTCTTCAATCGAACGCATTAGTTTTTCATCTGGATTCATTTCATCACCAGTCAATGGGTCACGCAGCTTGTTCTTATTACAATACGCTTCGACATTATCAAGATAATTGTCCATAAGGGTTTTCGCTGATTCTTCATAAGAATACACAAATGCTTTTTGTACTTCTTTCTTCGCGATATCATCGTACTCTTTACGTGCAACAGAAATAAAATTGATATACTTTTCACGATCTTCTTTGGAAATGGACGCGTGCTGATCCAGTCCATCCTTCAGCGAGCGGAGTACATCAAGCGGACTGATAGCAGGAACATCTTTACGTATGATTGCAGAAGAAATCCGGTTGATGACATACCGAGGATCGATCCCGCTCATCCCTTCATCTGGAAACTCTTTTTTCAGTTCTTCCACATCAGCATGGTTGAACCCTTCAACATTTTCACCATCATAAAGCCGCATCTTTTTCACAAAATCGACGCCTTGTTTGGTGGATTCTTTCATACGAGTCAAAACAGAGAAAATCGCTGCGACTCTTAAAGCGTGCGGCGCAATATGGAAGTCGGCAATATCGCTGTCATTGATCATTTTTTCATAAATCTTCTCTTCTTCTGTCACTTTCAAATTGTACGGGATCGGCATGACGATGATACGTGAATGCAATGCCTCATTTTTCTTATTTGATATGAACGACTTGTATTCAGCTTCGTTCGTATGAGCCACGATAAGTTCATCAGCGGAAATGAGAGCGAATCTTCCAGCCTTGAAATTCCCTTCCTGTGTCAACGATAGCAAATGCCATAGGAATTTTTCATCACACTTCAACATTTCCTGGAACTCCATCATTCCTCGGTTAGCCTTATTCAGTTCCCCGTCGAACCGGTAAGCACGAGGATCGGATTCTGAACCAAACTCTGCAATCGTAGAAAAGTCGATGCTTCCAGTCAAGTCTGCGATATCCTGGGATTTCGGATCAGAAGGGCTGAATGTACCGATACCTGTCCGCTTATCCTCGCTAAAGAAAATCCGCTCGATCATGACGTCTTCAATGCGTCCGTCATATTCCTGCTCAAGCCGCATCATATTCAATGGCGACAGCGATCCTTCTACCCGGATTCCATACTGGTTGAAAAAGTCCTCCCGCATTGATTGCGGGATCAGATGCAGCGGGTCTTCATGCATCGGGCACCCCTTTATGGCATATACAGCGCCTTCATCTGTTCTAGAATAAGCTTCCAAACCTCTTTTCAACATCGTCACAATCGTAGACTTACCACCACTCACGGGTCCCATCAAGAGTAGAATACGTTTACGGACATCCAATCGTTTTGCTGATGGGTGAAAGTACTCCTCAACTAATCGCTCAACCGCATCCTCCAACCCGAAAATCTGGTTGGAAAAGAAATTATATCGTTTCTTCCCATTCACCTCTTCAATTCCATGGCTCTTAATCATATTATAAACACGAGAATGGGCAGATTGAGCAACTTCAGGACGCTCTCGTAAGATTTCCAAATATTCAGCGAAGGTACCTTCCCAAACCAATCTTTTTTCCTCTTCCCGGTATTGCTGTAGTTTCCCTAAAATATCCATGAGTACCCCCTCCAAGGAATAATCGTACATGTAATACATCGTATGCCCCGTCTTGCTTTATCATTCGATGTTCTTTTTCAACCAATTACTTTCAAACATGGTAAAATGAAGAAAAGACATACTTATAGAAGGACAGGATGTAACATTGAAACTTTTCGTTGGATACATTATGATCATCAGCCTGCTGCTCAGTTCCTTTTTATTGACCGAGAAGGTTTGGGGTGAAATCAAGAGCATCAAGCTACCCTCTGAAATAATCGAAAATGAATTACCGATAGACTCGATGCACTTGTCAAGAAGCTCGACAATTCTTGCAGATGACGGCTCTGTCATTGACACGATCCATGGAACCGAGCATCGGATATACATACCATATGAACAGTTGCCCAGTTCGGTGATTCATGCCTTTGTTGCAGCAGAAGATAATCATTTTTTTAAACACCCGGGAGTCGATGGAACCGCAGTTGCCCGTGCCATCGTTGTCAATGCAAAGTCCGGGGGGATAGACCAGGGCGGAAGTACCATCACACAGCAGCTCGCTAGAAATTTATTTTTATCCCACACGAAAACATACAAACGCAAGCTGCACGAAGCTTTCTATTCCTATCGTTTGGAACAGGAATTGACGAAAGAGATGATACTAGAGCTATATAGCAATGCAATCTATTTTGGAAGTGGCAACTACGGAATTGCAACGGCCAGCCAGTTTTATTTCGGAAAATCAGTTGATCAGCTTTCCCTAGCTGAAACCGCTCTGCTTTGCGGAATTCCGAACAACCCGAACCAATATGACCCGACCAAAAATATGGATCAATCGTTGAAACGTCAGCATCATGTCTTGAAAAAGATGCTTGAAAACAAGTACATAAAAGAAGAGGAATACAACAAGGCTTTGAACGAGGAAATTTCCCTGAATATCACACGCCCAATTCATGCCTTTCCAGATTATACGACCTACACGCTTCAAGAATTGCGGGAGCTTGTTTCTTACTCAGAGGGATTTGAAGATAGGATTGAAAAAGCAGAAACGATAGAGGAAAAGACGGCAATTCGCTCGGAATTGGACCACTTCGTCCATCAGCTGATTTATGAAAAAGGGATTCGCGTGGAAACGCACCTTGATCAAACCATACAAATAAATGCTCAAAAACAGCTGCAGCAATTACCGAAAGATGTCGAGGGTGCATTTGTGGTGATTGATCATGCAACATACAGATTGAAGGCGATCGTCGGCGGTAAAAATATGAATGCGAATGAATTCAATCGTGCCTACCAAGCGTATCGGCAGCCAGGTTCAGCGATAAAACCGCTGTTGGCATTTGTCCCTTATATCGAAAAAAAGGCACTGCCTCTTAATGTTCCTGTCGATGCAGCACCATTTTGTAAACGAGGGTATTGTCCTGCCAACTATGGCAATGCAACTTACAACAACGTAACTTTGAAAAACGCGCTCGGCAAATCGATCAACACAGCAGCGGTCCGAATGGTCGACTCAATCGGAATCGAGTATGCTTTTCAATTTCTAGAGCCTTTTTCTTTTCAAAAGGTTTCAACAGAAGACTACAGAATCACAGCTGTACTCGGAGGCTTCGACCACGGGGTCTCCCCATTAGAGCTTAGCGATGCCTACACGACTTTCAGTAACAACGGGCACTATCAACCAACACGTGCAATCAAAAGTGTGCACACGACTGACGGCAAGCTTCTCTATCAATGGAAGGAGAAACCGGAACAAGTATGGTCTGTTGATACGAATCGAAAAATGCGCACACTGCTAAACTATGTCATGGCAAACGGCACTGGGCAGAAAGCTAGGATCCAATCCAGCTATATCGGCGGAAAAACAGGTACGACCAACAACAATAAAGATTTATGGTTTGTAGGCTTGACGGATCGTTATACAGCAGGAATATGGGTCGGCAAGGACCGCCCGGCTCCTATCAATTCTGTACAAAGCCGGGCACTGCATCTGAAAATCTGGAAAGACATCATGAACCAGACTGAAAAGTGAGGTGGCGCCTAAGTTTAACAGGATCATTTCTTAATTTGAGGTGCTTATCTCCTAATATCGTGGCTCTATTTCCTAAATTCAACCCATAATTTCCTAAATTCAAATGTTAATCTTGCAATTCGGTTGAAAAGACCTCACTACTAAAAAAGCTGCCTCCACAGGTAGCCTTTTTTATTATGCTGACATGATCCCAGACATCAGCGCTTTATAAACTTTCAATACTGAATAAGTAACACCTGTCGAAAAGCTCACCCAAAAAAGCAAGTGCATGAAGACGAGCCCGAACATCCCTGCAATCGATAGCGTATTACTCGCTTTAAAAACGAAGTAAAAGAAATAAATGAAACAAGACAGCAAAAAGATGATCGGCAGCAAGACAGAAGACTGAACGACAACAATGGAACAAAGACTCCCAATCAGAAAAATCGAACTGCCTCCACGAATCCTATTCAATGTATCCCCTTCACTTTCTTTTGAAAAGAAAAAAAGCGAGAGCTCGACCAGTGTATCGGAAATCAACTTGAGTGCGGCAAACAACATGAAGAACAACAATGCACACACGAACCAGAGAGCCACCTGCACCTGACCAATTGAAAACAACTCTGTCATCCCACGATATATGCCGAGCCGCTCTAGCTGCTCGATCAACAGAACTTGTGAGTAAAACCCGAAAGATGCGCTGAACAGGATGATCGCAAATAACGGAAAATACCCAGTCAAATATGTATTTTTCCCCAACATGACATTCCCCTAATTTTTTCTAGTAGCTCTCTCTATTATTACATTTTCGTCACAGTTTTTCATACACATTTGTGTGAAATTTGCTATAATGGGATGTATGAATGGATATACTATGCTCTAAAGGAGGATGTCATATGAGCTTTATCCTCATTTTAGCTGTAATTTTAGCCTTTTTGGTATCTATTTTTACTGCTGGATATAATGATCGTCCAGGTACAAAAAAATAAGGTGGTATCATACATACCACGAAAAAACGACTGAACAATTCAGTCGTTTTTTTAATATCTGTAGGTTTGTTGCTATTGAATGCAGTTGACGAGATAATTCCTCACTATTTAGAAGTGGAAATATGCGAGACTCTTGCGGGAAAGCAAGCTAAGCGAGACCCCGCTCTCTTTAAAAGGATCTTCGACTATAATAATGAACTTCGACTAAATAGCACCACGTCCTATGGTGAACGTCGAAGTCAGCATAAGGAAAGCTTCTAAGAGTTCTCATCGCAGACACGAAAATGATTACATTTTTGTGTTGAGATCCTGTGCAAGTGAGCAGGCTTGCAGAAGTAGGTTAATGCAATGAAGTGATGTCTAGCTCAACGACCAGTCCCTTGGATCACTTCAAACTTCCTGCAGCGGCGACAGCCTCTTCGTCAGTCCTCCAGTGACCTTCATAACTAAACGGGTCGCTTCCGCTTTTCTTGTGCCCGTGGAAAGCGAGTATATTTCCAATTGTATAAAAAAACAATAAAATAATAAAACAGCCTTTCATTACCTCAAATGCAGATAATCTTGCTGCCTCAACGCTTCATATACGAGAATCGCAGCTGTGTTGGAAAGGTTCAAAGAACGGACATTCTCGTTCATCGGAATTCGCAAACACCTATCTTTATTTTTCTCGATGATCTCGTCTGGAAGCCCATCCGTCTCCCGTCCGAACACAAAATAGTAGTTCACTTCCGGTTTGCTGTAATCGAAGGACGTGTGCGGTTTTTCCCCATATTTCGTCAGGAAAAAATACTCCCCTTCTGTTTGCTCGAAAAATTCATCTATCGAATTATAATAAACGATATTCACATACTGCCAGTAATCCAATCCTGCCCTCTTCAGCATCTTATCATCCGTTGAAAACCCAAGAGGACGGATCAGATGGAGTGTCGTATCCGTTGCGGCACAGGTTCTTGCGATATTTCCTGTGTTAGCTGGAATTTCGGGTTGGAAAAGTACGATATGTACAGCCAAGTTACTTTCACCTCTATCTTCATTATAACTAAAAACCCTATCTATTATAGCATGTCCAAACAGGTTCGAAAATCGCCAACCCTGGGTGCACTGTTCTTTCTTAAGGCTATGAGTAGTCTACTCCAATAATTTTAATTGAAATTCGCCACACTCTTACATGCTCAGAAAAATCTAATGGACACCACAGCCGTTATTTATGACAAAAAAGCGTATTTCAGCATTTTAGCGGACACCAGAGACGTTATTTATTAAAAATATTAGCTGTTTTAGTATGATTTCTCCAAAATAAGAGCCCTGGTGTCCGTTAATTGCCTAAATATATAGAAATTGGGCTAAATAAGGTCTCCTGTGTCCGCTAACAAACAAAATGACGGATGCTTTTATCCGTCTATGATCCGAAAGAATTTATATTTTATTTCCGGAGTGTATGCAGTAGAGTCGGTATAGTCCCAATAGCGCATCCGGCTGTTATGTGTATGGGCATTCACCAACGGCATGCCCTGCTCATCCTTTGCGACGACAATCGTATTGTGCTGCCATCTTCCGTCCCCATTGAAGTCATAACAAATGACATCACCTGGAACCAAATATTCAGGTGAAGGCATCTCCTGACCTCGCAACCCCTGTTTTGAACCGCTCAAGTGCCACCTCAACGTATTGGCCACCGTCCAGCTGTAGCTCCAATTGTTGCTTCTGAACCACCAGCCTTTGGAACGATTCGGATACCCTCTCATCGGTGCCCCACCTGCATGCAAGCATTGTGATATGAAGTTCGTACAATCATTCTCGAACAGTTTATAGGCTGGGTTATGTGAATTCCACCATCGTTCTGCATATTTCACCGCTTCAAGCCGATTGTATTTATAACGGGGCATCGACATCACTTCTTCATCACGCTCGACCGCAGTCAAATTGGAGTCATGAAGTCCCTCTTGTTCTAATGAATGATCAAGTTCAATTTCGTTATTTTTTATCAATGCTTTCCGTCTTTCAATGGATTCCTCAACATAAAAGTTGGAAGGTTGTTTGATCAGATATGATCGTTTTATCAAGTACTTAATCTCTTCAGTTTTTACTTCGACAGAATTCCGGTCAAGAATTTTCGCCTTTACTTGAGCGTTGACGATTACTGCATTTCTTGACTTGAGACTTTTGGCACGCCGTACCAAAGCTTCACGCTCCAGGGTGCTGATGCGGTTATCCCTTATCCGGTCCGTGGTGAAGGAGGCATTCTGTTCTTCGATAAATTCTTGTAAAGAAATGAGCCAATCCATTAATACAACCCCCTCAGTCATTCTCCTTTCATGTCTATGTTTGATCAATAAAAAAAGAACCCCAGAAAAGGGGTTGCTATAGCTGCGAAATTCACTCCCTTTATGCGGGCGAACGAAAACGGAAGCGACCCGATTAGTTACGAAGGTCACTGGAAAACTGACGAGGAGGTTGTCGCCGCCGCAAGAAGTTTGAAGTGATCCAAGTGACTGGTCGCTGAGCTAGACATCTCTTCCAAGCATTAGCCCTAAATCCGCAAGCTCCTCACTTGCACAGGATCTCAACACAAAAATGTAATCATTTTCGTGTCTGCGATGAGAATTCTTAGAAGCTTTCCTTATACTGACTTCGACGTTCACCATAGGACGTGGTGGTATTTAGTCGAAGTTCATTATTATAGTCGAAGATTCTTTTAAAAAGTGCGGGTTCTTGCCTGGCTCGCTTTTCCCGCAGGAGTGTCGCAAATTTCGCTTAATAAGCAATTAACTTATACCATAAAAAATAAAAAACCTACTTCAGAATGAGTAGGTTATCCATTACACGATATTGACTATGAACAGATCTGTGATGGTTGTTGTTCTAAATCCAATAATACTTCTTTCTTATCAAGTCCTCCGCCATAACCAACGAGAGCACCGTTGCTTCCGATCACACGGTGGCAAGGTATGACGATTGGAAGCGGGTTCTTATTGTTTGCACTTCCAACTGCTCTGACTGACTTAGGCGATCCGATCATCGTCGCGACATCCTTATACGAGTAGGTCTCTCCATAAGGAATGTTTCTAAGCCCCTCCCAGACTTTACGCTGGAACGGGGTGCCGAATAGATCAATAGGAAAGTCAAAATCCCTGCGCTGATGCAGGAAATATTCCTCGATCTGCTTCATATAAGGGCCAAAAGACTCCTGGTGATAAAAAAGCTCAGCCTTTAAAGATTGCTTCTTCAACCAAGCTTTGATAAGAGGAAGATTCTCCTCGGCAGATCCAAAATCAATGCGACATAATCCATTTTCAGTTTTTAATAACGTAAGTGGACCGATTGCACTGTCCATTTCCCCATATTGTACACTGATTGTCGTCTCCATCTTATCCCTTCTTTTACCCTTTTGCATTATCATACTGAACGCAAAATAATAAAACCATCACGATTTGACGCCATTATCGATCATATCAAGGCTTCTATTTACTTCAGCTAGTACATTCTCGTCATTTTCTCTCTCTTTCGCCGATTTAAGCACGTGTTCAGCTTCAGACCCTCCAATTTTTCCGAGCGCCCATGCTGCTGTTCCTCGAATCACAGGACGAGGGTCTTCATTAAGAACATGCACCAGTTCCGGAAGAGCTGTATCATCTTTAAAATTACCTAAGGCGATGATAGCATTTCGCTGGATCGGTTTCTTCCCTCTCCAAGAACCAGATACCGGACCGAATTTCTCTTTGAATTCTCGGTTACTCATTGTTAGCAAAGGTTTCAATTTCGGTTTTGCGATTTCTGGGTCAGGCTCCATTTCAGAATGATGATGAAAGTCTTTCCCTTTGTTTTCAGGGCAAACCTGCTGACAAGTATCACATCCATAAAGTCTGTTTCCAAGTTTTTCGCGGTAACGTTCTGGAAGAAATCCTTTCGTCTGTGTCAGAAAAGCAATGCACTTATTCGAATCCAATTGACCGCCTGTTACAAGAGCACCAGTCGGACATGCATCGACACACTTATTACACGTACCACATTGATCTATCATCGGTTGATCAGGTTCAAATGCGATCGTCGTAATCAATTCGCCTAAATATACATAGGAGCCAAACTCAGGTGTAATGGTTGCACAGTTCTTCCCGCTCCAACCGATCCCAGCACGCTCAGCAACTGCACGATCCGATAATTCTCCAGTATCGACCATCGACACGACTTTCGCTTCTGGTTCTTGTTCCAGAATATATTGTTCCAACTGTTTCATCTTTTCACGCAATACATCATGGTAATCTTTCCCCCATGAAGCACGGCAAAAAATCCCTCGTCGGTCTTCCTTTGTGCTTCTCGGTGCATCCTTCATTTTTGAAGGATAGGCGAGAGCAATTGATATGATCGATTTCGCTTTCGGAAGCAGTAGTTCTGGATGCGTTCGTTTTTCAATGTCCTGTTCTTCGAATCCAGATTGAAACCCGTTCTCTTGCTGTGTTCTGAGCCGCTCCTTCAATTCTGTGAACGGATCAGCTGTTGTAAAGCCTATTTTATCGATTCCGATTGATTTACTATATGCAATGACTCTTTCTTTTAACTGGGCACCTGTCATCGTTTGACCCCCTTTCTTTTAAAAATCCATAGTACCAGCTACTGACGTATAGCTAGCGTTCTCAATCTATTCAATGCTGAAGCTAATTCTAACATACGCGGTCTTGCCAAGTCACCAGGATGCTGATTGGGAAAGTCTGTAAAAGAGGCAAGCCCTTTTTCATTCAACTGTGTTTCAATTCGCTCCAAAAGGTCAGATACCGAAAGCAATCCTAACCATTTCTTTTTCTCTACAAAATGAAGGATTTCAGCAATCGCTCTCGTCTGGCTTGCATCCGTCACCTGCTCAACAAAATCGATTTTGATATCAGTCGTACCGTACTGAATCGTATGAAGCCCTCTCGCCGCCACCTTCGACCGTTTCCCTTTCCTGCTATCGAGACTGGATGCTTGAGGCTTCCTTGACTGAACATCCCCAAAGCGCTCTCCACCTTCCCTTTTCCGATTGGAAATCGAGTTTCGAGCGATGTCTTTTGCTTCACTTGTAACGTCGAATGGTCGGTATTGATCCATTAAAATCACCGTGTCCGCTACATCAAAATAATCACCAGAACCACCCATGACGAGCAAAGTGGAAACCTCATGCTCTTCATAAAGCTGCTTCACTTTATCAATAAATGGTGTGATCGGCTCTTTATCCTTCGAGACAAGCTGCTGCATCCGTTCATCCCTGATCATGAAGTTTGTCGCGCTTGTATCTTCATCAATCAATAATGCACTAGCCCCAGCCTCCAGGGATTCAATAATCGTAGCAGCTTGTGACGTACTACCGCTTGCATCCTCTGAAGTGAATTGAGTCGTTGCTTTTCCAAATGGTAAGTTTTGAATGAACGGAGAAATATCCACACTTGTGATTTTACGTCCATCTTCTGCACGTACTTTCATTGCATTTGGGTCTGTCAGAACGAACTCACGACCGTCTCCGCTGATATGATCATAAATCCCCCGCTCGATCGCTTCAAGCAACGTACTCTTACCATGATACCCACCACCGACGATGAGAGTGATGCCTTTCTGGATCCCCATCCCTTGAATCGGTTCTTTTTTGTGCGGTACAGGTATCGAGATACTTAAAGAGGCTGGTGTTACAAATGCGACCACATCATCTGAGCGGAGTGGACGGTCACTGATCCCACTCTCCCTCGGTAAAATCGATCCTTCAGCTATAAACGCAACAAGATTGTTTCCTTTCATAAACTCACGGATCGCATCTTGTTGATCGCACAGTTCGATCGCTTCCACAACGGTATCGTCTTCTAATGAGAAAATCGAGTCATTTAAAACCTGTGGGATGATCGTAAACAACATCTTTTTTGCCTGTTTTCCGAGCACTTTCCGGCCTCTTGCTGGTAGTCCGATTGAAAGACAGATAATGACCGCATTTGCCGTCAGCTCGACAGCAGTGCGTTGCAACACTTCCTGAGCCGGACGGTCGATGGTTATGACTCCGCTTTTACCCGAACCGCCTGCTTGTGTCTCCTGATGTCGGATCGCACTCGCTACACTTCGAGCAATCGTATCTTCAACTCTAACTTTACGGGAAGGCGTCGATTCCCAATCTTCCCTTAAAATTGTTTTGGATTTTGGCACCTCTAACCTGATCTTGGAGGGAGCTGCAAACGGATCTCCCTGCACGTGATCGATATGGAGGGTGAAATCATTGAATCGATATTTTCCCCGGAGGTCTTTATAGGCTTTATAGCCCTTTCCGTCGATTCGGTTCAGAATATCTCTCAGCTTGTCCATAAACGTAAGCACTCCTTTTTCAGTTACAAAATCTATTATGGTACACTATGGTAAAATACATAAGTTCTTGAGGTGATCAGTATGATTATTTCCATATCTGATAAATTGAAGAAGCTTGTTCCAGACCTTAAAGTCGGGATCATCCAATACAATAATATCACGGTTGATGAATCACCTAAAATGTTATCTGGCCGCCTGCAGTTATTCCAGGAATCACTAATGCTTGAAGCGGAAACAAAGCCAATTTCAACGATCGAACCTATCCAAGAATGGCGGAGTCTGTTTAAGAAAGTCGGAACTGATCCTTCGCGATACCGCCCATCCTCAGAAGCGCTTCTCCGACGGGTGTATAAAGGTTCAAAGCTCGGCTCGATCCACTCTGCAGTCGATACGAATAACTTTTTCTCCCTACAGTACCAAATACCACTCGGCGTCTATGATCAATCACATATCGTTGGAAATATAATCATTGATATCGGTTCAGAAGAGGATATGTATGAAGGAATTAATGGTCGAGAGGTCAATATGGAAGGTAAGATCGTAACCAGGGATGATAGAGGTGCTTTCGGAAGTCCGATCGTCGATTCGAAACGTACAATGGTGACTGAAAAGACGAAGCAAGCCCTTCATGTCGTCTATTTTCAACCTTCTTTAGCAGAGGAACACGCAACAGAAATGCTCCAGGCTATCGAGAAAATGTTCATCCAGATTCATGGAGGAACAGCTGAAGTGGATATCATCAAGTAAAGAAAACCCAAAGTTCTTTAACAGACCCAAAAATAAAAAACGCAACACCCCGTTTCCGAAAAACGAAGCACTGCGTTAGACATGTTTTATTCATTATAAGTACAACTGTATGAAATTATGTACAAAACCTCCTAAAAAGGAGGTTTTTTCATCAAGCGATACTTTCTGCGCTTCCCTTATTTACAACCAATAAAGCATGAACTGCACCAGGTATCCACGCGATGATTGTAAGTATGACATTGATCAACGTTTGTGATTTGCTGCCATGTAGAAATACAGCAAGAGGTGGAAGCAAAACAGCTAATAGATAACGCATTATTTCTACCTCCTTATCTGTTGTACTTCTAGAAATACCCTCCTGCGGATAAGTGTAAACAAGTAAAATGTTTACAGTAAAAGCAATTACTAAAATTATATATGTACAAAGAAAAACGTCCCTCACGATTGCAAGGAACGTTGATTATGTAATGGTACCGGTGGTCGGGGTCGAACCGACACTCCGTGAGGAACACGATTTTGAGTCGTGCGCGTCTGCCAATTCCGCCACACCGGCATGTGTCTAATTAAAAAAATATGAAATTATATGGTGCCGAGGGCCGGACTTGAACCGGCACGGTAGTCACCTACCGCAGGATTTTAAGTCCTGTGTGTCTGCCAATTCCACCACCCCGGCTGGGTAGTTAGATGGAGGCGGCACCCGGATTCGAACCGGGGGATAAGGGTTTTGCAGACCCGTGCCTTACCACTTGGCTATGCCGCCATACTTCATTTGTATGCTTGATACGAAAATGGAGTACTATCTTCGGCAGTTCTTTTTAAAATTAATGGAGCGGAAGACGGGATTCGAACCCGCGACCCCCACCTTGGCAAGGTGGTGTTCTACCACTGAACTACTTCCGCGAAAATGGCTGGGCTAGCTGGATTCGAACCAACGCATGACGGAGTCAAAGTCCGTTGCCTTACCGCTTGGCTATAGCCCAACGCATATGGGGCGACTGATGGGAATCGAACCCACGAATGCCGGAACCACAATCCGGTGCGTTAACCACTTCGCCACAATCGCCATAATACAATTTTAGAAATATAAATTGGCAGGGGTAGTAGGAATCGAACCCACACTGGAGGTTTTGGAGACCTCTGTTCTACCGTTAAACTATACCCCTAAATGGTGGAGGGGGACGGATTCGAACCGCCGAACCCGGAGGGAGCGGATTTACAGTCCGCCGCGTTTAGCCACTTCGCTACCCCTCCAAAAGAGACAATTTATATTTTAGTACAGATTACAAAGTGATTCAAGACCTAATTTCAGGAACTAGAACCAACCTTTGCTAAATGTAAAATGGTGCTGGCCAGAGGACTTGAACCCCCAACCTACTGATTACAAGTCAGTTGCTCTACCAATTGAGCTAGGCCAGCAACATGGTGGCTCGAGACGGAATCGAACCGCCGACACGAGGATTTTCAGTCCTCTGCTCTACCGACTGAGCTATCGAGCCATGAAGTTTAAATACAAAGTCCGTCGGTCCCCTGTCCCTTTCTCTACAAGTTAATGCTACCGCTGTTTGCTGCGTCGGGACAACTCGCTGATCCTTCAACGATGAACCGCTCGTGACTGAGCTATCGAGCCATGTTGTATTAGGAAAATAATGGCGGACCCGACCGGATTCGAACCGGCGATCTCCTGCGTGACAGGCAGGCATGTTAACCCCTACACCACGGGTCCAGCAATTAAATTGGTTGCACCCCTTCAGGTACCCCATATGTTCATTGAAAGTACGAAATCTCGACGTTGGACAATGAACTTAAAAATTGGTTGCGGGGATAGGATTTGAACCTACGACCTTCGGGTTATGAGCCCGACGAGCTACCAGACTGCTCCACCCCGCGACGATAAAAGTATATGAAATGGTGGAGGATGACGGGATCGAACCGCCGACCCCCTGCTTGTAAGGCAGGTGCTCTCCCAGCTGAGCTAATCCTCCATATGAATGGTGACCCCTACGGGATTCGAACCCGTGTTACCGCCGTGAAAGGGCGGTGTCTTAACCACTTGACCAAGGGGCCAATAAAATTATGTATTACAAATAGATATCTTATGGCGGAGAGCGAGGGATTCGAACCCTCGGTACGGGTTTAAACCGCACACACGATTTCCAATCGTGCTCCTTCGACCTCTCGGACAGCTCTCCGTGGCTCCACAGGCAGGACTCGAACCTGCGACCGATCGGTTAACAGCCGATAGCTCTACCACTGAGCTACTGTGGATCGAAATAATTAGCCCGGCAACGTCCTACTCTCACAGGGGGAAGCCCCCAATTACCATTGGCGCTGAAGAGCTTAACTTCCGTGTTCGGCATGGGAACGGGTGTGACCTCTTCGCGATCGTCACCAGACTATCGATTTGTGATAACCATCGAGCTTCTTTGTCAGCTGTGTTCACTCTCATCCTCATGTACCGCGAAAGTACACTCCGGTGATCGTTCACTTGCTTCCTCGAATCTCTTGATTCTGACAAATCTTCGTATGAAGTTTGAAGGAAACCATTCCCTCAAAACTAGATAATGTCTTTCTTGAAAACGTGACGCACAGGATGTGCTGGTGCTGACGTTGTCACAGGACGTGACGATGTTAGTCAGCGTTCATTATGTG